>CAZFBC010000001.1:0-36855 GCA_964517245.1 uncultured Eubacteriales bacterium
CCGCTCTGGGCGTTCATCTTCACCGACTGGACCTCGTACTTGATGTGGTTGGTCCTCTCGTCGTAGGTCAGGGCGTCCATCTGGGCGGACGTGTTGACCACCGAGGAATCGATGACCTTGTTCCCGCGGAGCTTGAGCTCGGACTGGACGAAGCCCCCGGCCGAGCTCTTGAGCGACCACTCGGTCGGCTTCGCGCTCGGGCACTCGAAGATGATGTCCGGGTACTCGGCGGCGATGGTCGCGAACTTCCCGTTGTTCGAGTCGGCCCACTGAAACGTGTGGGTGTAGGCCGAGGTATCGCTCATCACCGGCGCCCCGGCCGTCCCGAAGAGAAGGGCGATCAGCGTCCCCAGGGCTCCCGGCGAATAGAGCATGTCCGAGGTGATGACGATGTCCTGGGGCTTGTAGACGTTGAGCGCTCCAGAGAACGGCAGCGGCGAATCCACCTCCTGGGCGACCAGGAGGTCCCGGCTCGGGTTGAGGCCCGAGATCGCCTTGCAGTTGAGCCCGTAACCCGCGCCCAGGGCCACGGCCGTCCTCCACGTCGCCGCCTTCTTGGCGCCCGCCGCGAGGAACCTTCGTTCCGGTCCGGTAGGTGTAGACATGTTGCCCTCCTATTAGGCAATGACCTTGAAAAGAAAATCCAGATCATCCTCGTAACCGAGGTTGGTTTTGAAGTGGAACCTGACCGTGTAGTCCGTCCCGGCCGTCCCGCCTTCGACGAACTGGGTGATCCGGTTGCCGGAGATCTGCACCAGCCCGGTCAGGGTCAGGCCGGCCGGCGTGGCCGCGGCCGTGCACGTGCTGATCGTCTCGAGGTCGTCCAGGCCGACGAGCTCGAACCCGTAATACCCTTTACCGCTGACGTGCTTCTGGCGTTGAGCATCCATTAGATCCTCCGCGCGTGGACTCGGACGACCCGCTCGTCCAGTTCGACCGCCTCGATCGTCGGCCTGAGCCTGGCCGTCTCGACCTTCGAATCCAGCTCGACCGCCTCGACCCTCGGCCTGAGCACGGCCCGCCTGACCTTCGCTTCGAGGATGATCCGCTCATAATACTCGTAAGCGGTGAGCTCTCCGACGATGAGCTCAGCCCCGTCCCCGGCCTGGGACTGGCTCCCCCCTTCGGCCACGAGGTCGGTCCCCGTGACCATCTCGAGCGTGGCCTGGTCCCCGGCCTGCGCCTGCGCGCCTCCGGCCGCGGCGATCTCGTGCGTCTGGACCAGGGCGGCCTCATCGCCAGCCTGGGCCTGCCCGCCTCCGGCCGGCGCCAGGACATGGGTTTGGATGAGCGCGGCCTCGTCTCCCGACTGAGCCTGGACCCCGCCTTCGGCCACAAGGTAGACGTCGACCCGCAAGCTCATCTCATCGCCGGCCTGCCCCTGAGACCCGCCGGCAGCCTCGAGGACGTGCGTCTGGACCAAGGTCGCCCCATCCCCGGCCTGGGACTGTTCGCCTCCGGCCGGCTCGAGGGCGATGATCCCGAGCTCGAGCGTGGCTTGGTCCCCCGCCTGGGACTGATCCCCGCCGGCAGCCTCCAGCACGTGAACCTGGGTCAGATCCGCCGAATCTCCGATTTGGCCCTGGGAGCCCGCCTGCGCCTCGATCTCGACCGACCCCACCTCCAGGGTAGGGGTATCCCCGGTTTGGCCCTGGGAGCCCTCCTGGGCCTCAAGAACGTGAGTCTGGACCAGGGTCGCCTGGTCTCCAGCCTGCCCCTGGCTCCCCTCGGCCGGCAGAAGGTCGGCGAACGTCTCGAGCTCCACCCCGTCACCCGCCTGCGCTTGCGCGCCCCCGGCCGCCTCGAGTTGGACGGCGATCTCCAGGACCGCCCCATCGCCCGCCTGAGCCTGGCTCCCCTCCTGGGACGCCAGGACATGAGTCTGGACCAGGGCCGGCACGTCCCCCGACTGAGCCTGGCTCCCCTCGGCCGGCACGATGTTGTGCGTCTGGACCAGGCTCGAATTATCCCCGGCCTGGCCTTGGGAACCCTCGGCCGGGACGAGGTCGATCCCCGCCTCCGTGTAGTAGACCGTGACGCGGATGTGGTCGACGTACTTGCTATACGAGGTCGGCGCCGTGAGAATGACCCCGAAAGTCGAGGCCTCCACCTCCGACTCGCTCCAGGTCGTTCCCCAGAGAGAAGTCGACCCGCCCGCCGAGACGTAAGCTTCGGAGCCGGTATAAGGCAGGGTTATGGTGACGCCCGTCCCGGCCGGAGTCGTCCCGTCCTTCGTCAGCTCGACCGTAAGCTGGCGGCGGGAGCTCGGCGACGAGGTCGTGCCGTAGCCTTCGACCTCGACCAGGATTCCATCGATGGTAGCCCCGGCCGGAATCGAGAAAGAGAAGGCCGTCCACGAGGCCTCGGCTCCTGCGGAGCTCGAGAGGGCTCGGTTATCGTCGGACGAATAGCCGTAAGTGAGATAGGTCCACCCGGTCGCGATGCTGGTCGATGCGGACGGACTATTCGGCCCCGTGGACGCCATCGGTCAGACCCCGCTCAAGCGTAATCGCCGATCTCGTCGACGTCGGTCGCCGGGAAGTTGACCGAGTTCCCGAGCGAGAGGACCTGGCTCGTGACCGTCCCGACCAGGAGAAGCGTCGAGCTCCCGGTGATGGTCAAGGCGTAATGCGCGGCCGTTCCCGCGTTCGTGACGCTGAGGCTGTTCTGGGCCGCCAGCGTGATCTTCCGCCCGCTCGAGTCCCCGTTCGCCTTCGAGAAATCCCCACTGGTCAGGACGTGGTTCACGAGCATATAGGTCGTGTGGGCCTCGGCATAGGTCGTCGGCTGCGTCGAGCAGATCGTGAGCTCGGTCGCCGCGGCCAGGACGTCGAGCATGAGGTCGATGGTAGCGTCCGGCATGTACTTGGCCATTGGTCAGTCCTCCTTCGCCGGCTTCGCCTTGCCGGCCTCGAACTTGAGATGCCCGGTCCTCTCCCACTCGGCGAGGACTTCGGCCGGCCATCCGGCCGCGTCGTAAACCTGGCCCTTCTCCAGGAAGCGGGGCTTCCCGCCTCCGAAGGTCCTGGTGTAAGTCGACTCCCCGATCCACGTGAACTTCGCGTTCTTGCTCATGATGATCTCCTTCAGATCTCGCCCCAGTCTCCCGTGAGGCAGATCTCGACGTTCTGCCGGAAGGCCGCGACCCCGTCGACCTGGAGCTCCCCCTCGTCGGTCACGACCATCCCGAGGTGCCCCCAGCCGACCAGCGTCGAAAGGCTCCCGGTCTCGCCGCTCGCGAGGTCCTCCTCGAGCGCCTTCTGGACGTCGGCCAGATGCTTGAGGAGGCGCGTCACCGACTCCCCGCCTTCCGAGTCCACGACCCCCGTGACAACGATGGTCGGATAGCGGTGGACCGGCCCGTTCGGAATGTGCTCCGGGCTCCTGTGATCCGAACCGACGTAGACCATGTCGAACGGATAGCCCGGCGCCTCAAAGAAGTTGCGGAGGCCGAGGACGGCCTTCCCATCCCCGACCGTGATGTGGTACTCGTCGCCCTGGACGATATCGGTCAGGACTCGGACCACCCGCTCGAGGCACTGAAGGAGGACGGGATCGTCTGGGACGCTCATCATTTACCTCCCTGAGCCAGCCTCGTGGCCGTGGCCAGGACCCCGGCCTTGCTCATCATCTTCTCGAGCGCCGGCTTCCGCTCCTCGATCGGCCGCGAAAACCAGCGACGCGCCGGCAGCTCGACGAACCGCCTGAGGAGGAATAGCGGCCTGATCCCCGTCTTGCCCTTCGGTTCTGCCAGGAGCCACTGCCCGCCGGCCGTGGTCGCCAGGAAGGCCCTCGGGTACTGGCTCGCCGAGCCCTTGACCCCCGGCAGCGGAATGGTCAGGAACGGGTGGCCCTTCGGACGGATCGGCCCGCCATGCTCCTGGATGGCCGCATAGACCACCTCGTCCCGGCCGATGTGCCGGCCCGTCCCCAGCAGGATCACGGCCTGGTCGGGAAGGTGCTTCCCGTACTCGTCGAGCGCCGGCGTGACCTTCGCGCCCAGCCTGAGGTCGAGGTCCTTCGGGGGCCGCTTGAACGTCCGGCCGCCCTTGTAACTCCGCTTGATGTGAATGATCGTCTGGTCGGCCCAGCTCTCGGCGTTGCGGAAGAAGGCCCGAGGAAGGAGGCGCGCGATGGCCTGCTTCCTGGTCGCCTCCGCGAAGTCGCCCGTGAGCTTGAGCTCGAGCATCAGATCGTCCTCCGCCTGTACCGCGCCAGAACGGACCTGACGAAGGGAAGGAGGTCCTGGTCGGAGATCGATACGCTTTGGCCTCCGGCGCTCCGCGAGAGCTCGGCCCAGCTCTTGGTCATGAACTTCTGCCAGAGGTGGGCCGTCTGCATGAGGCACGCCAGGACCATGTCGGCCGGGACCGAGCCTTCCGCGTACCCGGCCTCGAGGCTCACGACCACGGCCTTGGGCTTGGTCGTCCACGCGGCCGGCTCCCCGTCGATGACCGAGGCCGCCCGCCTGAGCCGACCCGTGGTCAGATAGGCATAGAAGTCCGTCCCCTCGACCAGGGTCGCCCCGTCCTCGACGACCGAGGTCAGGGTCGTAACGGGATAATTGGGAAGCCAGAGGTCGGCCCTCCCCGTCCCATCCAGCTCGAGGCCTGTATACTCCGTCGACTTGAGCGTCCGGTCCGTGGCCGCATTGAAGGCCCCGGAGACCCCGTCGACGATCGCCTCCATGACCGCGAGGTCCTCGTCGTCCCGCTTCTTGAGGAACTCCTTGGCCTGCTGGACCGTGACCAGGGCGATTGAGGAAAGGGCCATGTCGACCTCCTGCTACTTCTTCCCGGCCGGCGGAGGAGGCTCCGGCGCCGTTCCCTGGAGGACCTCGAGGGTGACGTTGGGGCCGCTCCTCACGGCCGACTTCCCCGGCTGCGGACCGGCCTTCACCTCGGGCGCCCCGTCGATCATCTTGTCCTCCTCGGCCAGCCCGTACCCGATCCACGTCCTGGCCGTATCGACCGGCAGCCTGGCGACCTCGCCCGGCCGGTAGATCTTCCCCCTCCAGGTCAGGACCTTGAGGATCCTGACCCGTCTCGAGGTCTCGCCCTCGGCGACGGCCGGAGGCTGCGGCGCCAGCTCGACCGGGGCCGGCGCATCCTTCACCCCGTGCTTCTTGATCTTGATCGGCATTATCTCCCCTCGCATGCGCCCGGCCGGAGGAGGGGAGGCCCTCCCCCGGCCTGCGCTTCTCTTCAGTCAGCTCGGTCTATCAGCCCCCGAGCTCGGTGACCTGGGTCGTCGGCACGCGCCAGGGGCGGCCGAGAACGATGAGCCCCGCGATGGGCGTCCCGTTCGTGTGGGTGCCGGTGGCGGTCCACAAGATCCGCAGGTACTTCTTGGTGCCGCGGTAGCCCCGGATGATGGTCGTGGGATCCTCGGCCGCGGCGTCGATCACGTGATCGTTGACCCCGCCCTCGAGGTCGGCCGCCGCGATGTTGGCCCAGGACGAGTTGTCGTCCGACTCCTGGAACGAGATGGTCCAGAGCAGGGCCCCGGAGAGCGTGTCCCCGGAGATGCCCTGCATGGCGACCATCACCGCATCCTGGAAGCCGGTCCGATCGACCCCGACCCCCGTCCCCTCCGAGGTGTTGTTCGCCAGGATGGGGACGACCGTGATGACGGACTTGGTGGCTTTGAGCGTCGCTTCCATGTTAGCCTCCTTAGCTCGTCTGGTTCTTCAGGAGCTGGATCGCGGCCGGCAGCGTGACGGCTCCCCCGTGGCGCATGCGCACGTTGAAGCCGATGAAGCCATTGGCCGCGTAGAGCTCGACCAGCCTCTGGATGGAGACCCCGATCCGGTCCACGATCGTGTACCCCTGCCGGAAGTCTCCGAAGGCCAGCACGATCCCCGCATCGCCCGGCGTGGTGCCGAGCGAGGTCGAGGTGATGGCCGGGAAGTCCGACCATTCGTAGACCGGCTTGCCCAGGATGTTGGCCGGCTGGCCCTGCTGGACGTTCGGCTGCAGGAGGTAGGTCCCGGTCGTGGCGTTCTTCAACGTGACCGCGACCCCCATGGTCGTCCTGTTCATGGTCCAGACCGCGTTCTTCGCGTAGGCCGACTCGAGCTGGTACATGGTCCCGATGAAGTCGTCGAAGGCCAGGGTGTTGTCCGTCAGGACGTCGCGGGCATCGGCCAGGACCGTGGCGTTCGTGATGATGCCCTCGGGCGCATCGATCCCGTCGCCGGAATAATAGGCCGTCCCCTCCTTGAGCCCGAACCCGATCCCGGCCGCCTCGGAGATCTCCGCCTCGAGGTTGAACTTGGAATCCTCCAGCATCTTCTGCGTGGCCTTGTAGAGGACGTACATCTCGAAGGTCGGGATCTTGATGAGGGCGTACTCGAGACCCGTGGTCTCGCTCTTGGAGCCCGTCTCGTTGACGTAGGCCGCGGTGCCGATCGAGGACCGGCTCGGGAACTCGGCCTCGTAGCTCCCGATCTGCTTGATGTTGGCGATCTCCCGCATGGGGGAGAAGGCCGTCGCGGCCTTGATGATCTGGTTCACGTACTCGGGCGTGGCCAGGACGCCGGCCGCGGCCGAGTCGGAGATCTGGAGCTTCTGCTCCGGCACCTCGCCGGTCGCTCCCATGATGGCCGCCAGGCCGATCTTGCGGCTGATCTCGAACCAGCTCTTGAACTTGCGCTGGGCCTCGGCCTCCGCGTCCCTGGCCAGCGGCATGCCCCCGGTCCGGACCTCGGCCATCGCCTTGTCGATGGCCTCGAGCCTGGCGTTGACCTTCCCCTGGAAGGTATCGAAATCGCCCTGCTTGATGCGGCTCTTGTCGAGGTCCTCGTACTTGGACCGGATCTCCATGAGGAGGCGGTTGCTCTCCTCCTGGAGGTCGATCAGTTTCTTTTCGTCGCTCATAATGCGACCTCCTTGTGGAATAGTTCCGCGATCTGGTCGCGGATCTTCTCAGCGAGGTGGATCGACTCCGGGCTCGCCTCTATGCCCGCGGCCTTCTCCGGAGGGGTGGGATCTCCCGGGCCCTCCTCGATGAGCCGCTTGCACGCTTCGCAGTATACGCCATGGCCGTCCTCATCCTCGGCCCCTTCGCCCTTGACCCCGGCGATCCTGGCCGGATCGCAGGCCGGGAAGACGACCGGCGAGATCTCGTAGAGCTTGATCTCCTTGAGCCGGCGCGTCTTGCTCACCGCGTCGATCTCCTCGGTGATCGTCTGGTACCCGAACGAGAGCCCCATGGGCGCCCCGGCCTCCTTCATCTGGACCATGAGGCTGCGGACCTCCCGGGCCCTCTGGACCTCGAGGTTGAGTTGGCCCTCGACCGCCAGGCCGACCTCGTCCTCCTGGCCCTTGATGACCCCGATCGGCTCCATCATGGAATGGGACCAGAGCATGGGAAAGGCTTTCCTGGCCTTGAGCGTGCGCTTGAACGCGCCCTTGACGACCTGGTCCCCGTACGAGTCGACGTCGTTCCAGATCGACGCGTAACCTGTGAAGCTCCCGGCCTTCTCGTCGAGCTCGGCCAGCGTGAACTTGAAGTCCTTGGTCTCCATGATCGGCTTTCCCATGATCCCCTCCTCACTCCTCCGCGTCCTTGGGTTCGAAGAACAGCCCGTCCACCTCCCCGCCGATCGCCTTGTCGTGGCGAACCGTGCCGGCGATGATGGCGAACGGGATCCCCTTCCCCTTCGGGAAGGCCTCGCAGAATATCGGCGGCGGCGCCCCGAGCTTGCTCTTGAGGCGCTTGCACTCCCAGCAACTGTCGGTCGGCTTCATGCTCTCCTCACTTGACCACCGTGACGTTCTTCGGGTCCAGGGACACGTACCACGTCTGCCCGTACCCGGGATAGACCCTGATGGTATCATAACCCTTGGCGCGAAGGTACCTCGATACCATGTCGCCCCTCGAGAGATTGTAAAGATTTACCTGCGGGTCGTTGGCCCAGTCCCAGGCCTTGGCCAGGAGGTTCTGGTTGTAGTCGGCGATCTTCTTGGCCAGGATCCTGAGCTTGAGGTTGGCCGGCCCGTAATCCGACTCGACCTCGGTACTCGAATAGACGCCCCGGCCGTACACCATCCCGTCACCGACGACGAACCCTTCCCGGCCGATGTGGGCGGCGTTATACCCGGACGTGTTGTGGTTGAGCGTCTCCTTGACCTCGCTATCCTTGGCCCAGGCGTCGGCCTCCTCCTTGGTCATGGACGGCTTCCACTGCGGGAGCTCGGCCTGGACCGGCTCGTCCTGAGGCTCCTCGACCTCGGACTTGTCAACCAGGGGATAGGTCGAGCACCGGCAGTTACAGACGTTCCAGGCGCTGGCCGCCGGATCGCCCGGGCCGTACATCTGCTCCCCTCCCACCAGGAAGTTCTCGGTCAGCTTGATCTCGACCCCGTCCATCGCCACGTGCTCCGGCCGGCTGGTCGCCAGCATCTGGCAATTCCAGCCCTTGTACTCGACGTGCTTGGTTTGCTCGTAGCCCCTGAGGTTCGACCAGTTCTCGAGCTTGGTCGACTCGGTCTCGGCCCAGAGGCGCGACCTGGCCGGACTCATCCAGTCGACCTGCTCCCAGATCTGCTGGGCGAGGTGGTCGATGGTCGACTTCGGGTCGTTCTGCGCGGCCAGGAGGGTCTCATAGATCTGGTCGATGGTCGAGGCGCAGACCTTGGTCCCGGAATTGAAGACCATCTGCATGAGCTCTTCTTCGAGCTCCGGGGTCAACCGGAAGGTCCACCCGTCCTTCGTCTCCGGCGCCCCGTCGAAGAGCTCGCCCTTGGCCGCCCGGATGCCGGCCTCCCCCCCGCGCTTGGCCCCGTCGACGTACCAGGGCTTGAACGCCTTGGCATAAGCCTCGGCCTCGGCCTTCTTGTCGAAGACCGCCTCGAGCGTCACCTGGGAGACCGAGTCGAAGCGCCTCACCGCGGCGTCGACCTTCTCCGCCTGGCGCCTCATGTACCGGTTCTGGATGATCTTGAAGGACCTCTCGGCCGCCCGGGCCCGGGCGTCGGCCGCCTTCCAGAGCTTGAGCTTCCTGACGGGGTCGGCCCAGAAGGACGGCTTCGTGCCGGCCGCCTTCCGGGAATGGGCCCGATTTGCCACTCCAGGCCCCGTCAGGGACGTTTTCTCGCCTTCCCCCTCCTCCTCGCCTTCATCCTCGCCCCCGGCCCCTCCTGCGCCATCCTGGGCCCCTCCGGAGTCCAGGGGAACCAGGGTCGACACGTCCTCGAGCGAGATCTCCGAGATGGGGACCAGGACCACGTCCCCCTTCTTCCCCAGCGAATCGAACCCCAGCTCGGCCCTCTGCTCGTTGATGGAGAGGCAGCGAGTCTGGGAGACGTAGACCCACTTCTGGCCCCGGTCCTCCTGGAGGGCGTCGATGGAATCCCGGTCGTAATCGAGCCTCGAGCCGTCCCCGTATGCCGGCACAAGCCAGGAGTTGAGCTCGTCCCTGACGAGGTCGGCCAGGGGAAGGACCGTCTCCTCGTACAGGGCCCGCCTGGCCTCCTTGTAGTTGTTGTAGGTCGTCGCCTCGGTATCGCCCAAGAGCATGGACGGCACGCCGAAGATCGAACAGATCTCCCGGAAGGTCATCTTCTGGCCGTTGATCCAGTCCAGGTCCTTGGCCGTGAGAGAGGTCGGCGTCCAGGTCGCCTTCCCCTCGGTGATGAGGAACCGGCCGGCGTTGAGCGTCCCGGCCTGCTTCGCCTGGAGCTCGGCCTTGAGCTTCTCGCGGTCGTCCTCCATGAGCTCCGCCTCGAAGTTGAGGACGCCCGAGGGGGTCATGTTGTTCTGGAGGAGGCTTTTGTTCCAGCTCCGGGCATCGTTCGAGATGTCGACCTGATAGGCCGCGACCTGGACCCTCGAGAGCCCGTACCAATCGTCGAGGGGATTGAACTCGGTGATCTGGAGAACGTCGTCGGCCTTGAGCTGGACCGGCGTCGACCCGGCGCTATACTGCCAGCCGGCCACGGGTTCGATCCAGTTCCCCGGGATGACCTTCATCCGGTCGGGCCTCAGCGAGTAGAGGAACTTGGGAGGCTCGCTGAGCGAGATCCCGTGGGCCTTGAGGAGATAGGAGTTCCCGGCCAGGAGGATGAACGAGTAGACCTTCTCCATGAACCGCGTCCCGCTCTCCCGCTTGTTAGGCCTCGCGAGCAGGGCCAGGAGCGTGCTCTTCTCGAGCTCGTTCCCCGCCTTGTCGAAGTGGACCCAGCGGAGACGGCTCCCCGTCTTGGCCACGATCGAGACGCTCGCGAACACGGCCGCGCAGTTCTTATACCCGGCCTCGGCCAGCGACGCGTAATCCTTCGGCGTCCAGATCGCCTGGCCCGGAGCGACGTTCGCGAAGACGGACCGCATGGCCGGATTGTCCTTGCGCCCGAACAGGCTCTTGAGTATAGGCATCATGCACTCCAGATCCGCGCCCTCGCCTTGGCGCAGTGGCTAAAGATCCCGTACCGCACCGCGTCGATCGCGTGGTTCTCATCCTGGACCGGCTCGCCGACCGACTGGCCCGAGCGGTCCTTCCGCCAGCAATACCCGCTCACCTCCCGGAAGAGGTCGGGGTTTCCCTGGAGGATGTGGACCTTGCACCTGCCCTTGATGAAATCGATCCCGGCCCTGACCGAGTCCGGCCCCTTCTCGGCCGGCCTGACCCGGAAGCCCATGCGCCTGAGCTCCTCGTTCGACTTAGGCTCGGCCGAGTCGAAATAGACCGGCTCCTGGCCGACCCCGCGCTCGCGCATGAGCTCGCCGAGATCCTGGTTGGTCAGGCCGACCCGGTAGATCACCTGCTCGAGCCAGAACTCCCAGGCCTTGCGGTAGATCCTGACCACGGCCGAGGGGTCCACCGAGTACCCGTAATCGCCCCCGTACCAAACGTCGTCGAACCAGGCAACCGGCCGCGGCCGGCCGGCCTCGTCCACCGGCCAGGGCACCACGTCCCACCCGAAGATCTGGCCGCTCCGGACGGCCCAGACCCCGAGCCTGGCGATCTGGTACAGGGCCTCATCCTGGCCCTTGAGCTGGTCGAGGACCTTGATGTACCCCTCCCTGACCTCTGGGACGGGGTTGTCCTCGACCGTCGAGCGGTGGACGTGGGAGTCTGGGTACGGCGACGGCCCGAAGAACATCTCCTTGAGCCAGCGCGCCTCGGCCTCCTGGGGATTGAAGGTCAGCATGATCTGCTTATAGCTCGGGCCCGGCTCGCGGAGGCAGAGGTCGACCTTGAGGAAGTCGTCCCTGGAGAACTCGGTCGCCTCCTCGATCCAGATCGAGGTGATGCCCTTGATGCTCTTGAGCTTCTCCGGGTCGTCGAGGCCCTCGAACAGGAACCAGAAAACGCCCCGCGGCCCCTTGACCATGATGGTCCGGTCCGACTTGTTGTAATCGTAGGGGATCTGGTTCTCCTCGAGCTTGGTCAGGATAACCCGGATGACCGAATCGGCCAGCGTCTTGCGGACCTTCCGCATGACCAGGAACCGGTGGCCGCCCTCCTTCCACCCTCGGGCCAGGAGCTTGTTGGCCGCGGCCTCGGACTTGCCCGACCCCCGGCCCCCGCACATGACGAGGTAACGGGCGACGACCTCCAGGAGGCCGAAGAAGGCGTCACTGAAGAGGAGCTTGAGCTTCACTCCCCGCCTCCGTTCCCGTTGCCCTTCCCGTTCCCCTTCCCGTTCCCGCCCTCGGCCGGCGCGGCCCTGACGTGGACGACCTCGATCCTGAGGCTCGACTCCCCGGCCCCGTCGGACCCGAAGAAGGTGTCGCGGCGGTCGCGCCAGCGGTCGGCCTGCCGGTTCTTGAGCCAGAAGAAGCAAGCGGTCACGTTCGGCAGAACGCCCCTCGACCGATCCCCGAGGCACGACTCGTAAAGCGCCCGGGCGACCTGGGCGTCGGCCTTCAGCTTCCCGGCTTTTAAGGCCTGACAAAAGTCCGGCTTCTTGTTCCACCTGATGACCGTCCGGTCGCTGATCCCGAGGGCCAGGCCGATCTCGACGTTGGTCAGGCCCAGGGAGGCCAGGGCCTTGACCTGCTCGAGGTCGACCTTCTCGAGCTTGGTCGGCCGGCCCATCTTGGCCGGCGCCGCGGCCTTCGTTTTCGCCGGCTTCATCCTGCGGCCTCCTGGGGCCTCGTCCTGGCCTGCCCCTTCCCTGCCCCTTGGCCCCTGGGCCGTTTGGCCTCCTGGCTCGTCCTGGGCCCGTTCTGGGCCGTTCTGGAGGCTCCCGCCTGGTCCAGGACCCCCTCCTTGACGGCCCTGGCCACGTGGTACATGAACCGGGGCATGACGGCGTTCCCGATCCGCTCGACGGCCCGCTTCCGGTCGGTGAACTGGAAGTCGTCCGGGAAGGTCGAGAGGCGCTTGAGCTCGGCCTGGGTCAGATACCGGTCCTCGTCCGGGTGGATGAGGCCGGCGTGGCCGAACTCAGATTTGACGATGGTCGGCGACGGCCGGCCCCAGACGAGCCTCGAGGTCGCGATGGACCCGGCCGCGGACCCCTTCTCCTCGATGAAGACCGTGGCGATCTTCCAGACGCCCATCCCGGGCGAGATCCTCCGGCACGCCTTCCGCATCCAGGCCGGCATCTCCCGATCCTCGGCCTGGGGAGGCAGCCCCTCGAGGGCCTTCCGGACCGTGACCAGCCCGGGGACCGGCTTGGGCCAGGCCGGCTTGAGGCCGAGGTCGCGCCGGACCCCGATGAAGATCAGGCGCTTCCGGGACTGAGGGACCTCGTAATGTCTGGCATCCATGAGCCGGCACTCGACCACGTAGTCCAGGGACTTCAGCGTCTGGATGATCTCCAGGAAGCGGCCCTTCATCCGGCCCGAGGCCATGCCCTGGACGTTCTCCATGACGAAGACCCTCGGCTCGAAGTCGCGGATGAGCCTGACGAACTCGCGGAAGAGGTCGTTGCGCTCGTCCCTGACCTTGCGCCGGCCGGCCGTGGAGAACCCCTGGCACGGCGGCGACCCATCCAGCACGTCGAGCTCCCCCCGCTTGAGGCCGGTCGCCTCGAGGACCCGCTCGGCCGTCACCTGACAGATGTCCTCCTGCCAGCACGGGACGCGCGGGAAGTTGCGCCGGAAGGTCAGGACCGAATCCTCGTCGAAGTCGATGGCCAGGAGCTCCTTGAAGCCGGCCCAGCGGTAACCGAGGGAGGACCCCCCGCATCCGGCGAAGGTCGAGACCACCGTCGGCTTCACCACTTGTAACCGCACTCCTTGCACTCATGCGTCGTCGGGAGGGATTCGTCAAGCTCCTTCTCCTGGACCATCGACCCCGGCCCGAACTTCTTGAGGAAGTCCGGCACCTTCTCCTCGTCCCCCAGGGCCACGTGGTAATCCTCCAGCACGACCCTGTCCTTGATCGGATCAAGGGCCTTCGCCAGGGCCTCGAGGTCGTACCGGCCGACCCGGTCGTTATCGCTGAGCGCGTACTCGAGCGCCTCGGCCTCCGTCTTGGGATGGACCACCGAGATCTCGACCTCCTTGTGGCCGAGCTCCCGGTAGGCCCTGAGGCGCATGTTCCCGCCCAGCACGACCCACTTCTTCCCGGCCGGCATGACGACCAAAGGCTTAAAGACCCCGTGGCGCTCGATCTGGCGCTTGAGGCGCTGGAAGCCGGCCTCGGAGATCCCGCGGGGGTTCCTGGGCCATGGTTCGACCTGGGAGATCGGGACCGTCTTGAGCTCCGGGCTACCTGCACCCTGCATGCTATTCATCGACCACCGCTCCACAATTCGGACAGACGACCGGCCCGGATCCGGGCGGGTTTTTCATGGGATAGGCCAGGGTCTCCTCGACCTTCCCGCCCAGGGTCTCGATGACCCATCCGAGGGCCGAATCGATCCCCGTGTCCACGCGGTAGAGGTCGTGCTCGAGCGCCTCGCGGTGCTCCCAGAGGAGCTCAGCCAGCTCCTGCTCCTCGTAGTACCCGGCCCGGTCGTTATCGGCCAGGGAGATCTCGAGCTTCTCGGCCTCGTCCCGCGGCTTGACCACCGAGAGGACGACCTCCCGGAAGCCCAGCTCGCGGAGCACCTGGAGGCGCATGTTCCCGCCGAGGACCGTATAACCCCCGTTCTCCTTGAAGGCGACCAGGGGCTTGTAGAGCTTGAGCTTCGAGATCTGGGCCTTGAGGCGCGCCAGGTCCTCCGGCTCGGCCGTCCTGGGATTGCGGTCCCAGGCCCGGACCTTCTCGAGCGGCGCGGTCGCGTAGGTCACGGCAGCGGCCCGTCCATGTGCCCGTTGATCTTCTCGACCAGCCGGTCGATCTTCTTCGAGAGGTCCTTCATCTCCTCGCGTTGCTCCCCCCGGTTGTCCTTGATCTCCGCGGCGCATCGGTTCAAGATCTCGATGACCGACCTGGTCCTCTCTTCGAGCGCCGTGATCCTGTTCGTGTTCGATAGGATCTGGCCGACGAAGACCCCGAAGAGGAGAACGGAGATCCCGGCGATGACGCGCTTGGTCGTGCCATTCCCCGGGAGCGTCACGGCCAGCTCCCGCTCAGTCCTTCTTCAGGATCGTCGCGGCGCCCCAGGCCAGCGCGGCGAAAACGACGTGGAGGAGGACCACCGCGAAGTAGGCCGTGGCCGGCCCCATCTGGTGGGGCTTGCCCAGGAACCAGAACGCGATGATAAACGCGGCATATGCCACGAGGAACCCGGCGCCCTTCTTCTGCGTGTCGCTCAGCTTCGCCATGGTGACCTCACTTGCCGAAGATCAGCCCGAGCCCGAAGGCCACGGGCGGCCCCCATTTTCCGAGCTTCGCCCAGAACTTGGAGGACTTGTACCGGCTCTCGAGGTTGAGCGTGAGCGCATCTCCGGAGAGGCGCAAGGCGTGCTCGTCCTCGTATTGCTTCTTGAATATCAGGACCTGCACGGCGGCCGCCACGTAGGCCTTGTAGTAACCCTGCCCCTCCTCGATCGCCCGGTCCCGCTCGAGGGTCAAGGCTTTGATCTGGACGTCCTTGTTGAAGAGCCTGAGGTCGAAGCTCCTGACGAGCTCCTTGAGCCTGGGATTCGCGTCGATCACGGGCTGGAGCTCGGTCCTGAGGCGGGAGTTCTCGGCCTCCAGGACTCGCTCCTCGCGGCGGGCCGCGGCTTCCCTGGCCTCGGCCTCGAGGCGCTTGGCCTTGGCCTCCTCAGCCTCACCGAGCGCCTGGGCGATCTCCAGGTCCTTCTTCCCGACCTCCTCGAGCGCGGCCCGGAGCGCCACGTCCCGGTCGGCCACGTCCCGGTCATAGGCCGCCCGCTCGATCCAGTACTCCCGATCCGGGCCCTGGACGGCCCGGTCCAGGGTGTACAGGACCAGCCCGACAAGGGCGACGATGACGGACCAGAAGATGATCTTTTTCATCCCTTGACCTCCGCTCCGGCTTTGAGCTCGGCCTTGGTCAGCGAGACCTTCGTGTACGTCCTCTGGCCCGTCTGGACCCCGAGGCCGGCGAACAGGGCCGAGGCCGCCTCAAGAAAAGACGCCTTGATGAGCAGGGCCAGGATCGTACACAAGGTCATGTACAAGATGAACGCGAACCCGTTGCCGACCTTCGACTCCAGGAGCCAGTTGACCAGGGCCTTCAGCTTCTCGATCACGTCTCACTCCATGAACGGGTCGACGTATACCCTCGACCCTATCCGCGAAGCCAGGGGCCTGATCTTCACGAAGGCCGAAGCGGCCCAGGCCGCGTCGGAAGAGACCGTCCCCGATCCGCCTCCGCTCGCCTGGATGACGAGGTTGTTCTCCAGGACGATGCCGACGTGGACGATCTTCCCCGACTGGTTGGCGTAGAAGACCAAGGCCCCGGGCCGCGGCGTCGCGACCAGCTTACCGCTCAGCCTGGTGAAGAGCCCGGCGGCGGTGTTGTCGTAACCGTGTGGAAGGATCCCGACCGCGGTCAGGACCTCGATCGCGAAGCCCGAACAGTCGATCCCGGCCGGATCGTCGCCGCCCCAGACATACGGCCGGCCGAGCCAGCTCCACGCATACGCGAGCGCCTGCTCCCGGATGGTCATGGCCTAACCCCTCGGACAAAAAAAAAGGGGGGCCGCCGGTGTCCGTCCAGCGGTCCCCCATCACGGAGGAGTACTAAAACACTGTCGCGCGGTGCGCCTCGGGCTTCCACTCCTCCGTTATAGCACGGGCCGACCCCTTGTCAAGAGGCCGCGCTCACCTGAGCGGCAGCGTCCCGTCCCGCTCCATCCTCCTGCGCTCGGCCTCCATGACGGCCTTCTGAAGCGACCCGGCGATCTCCTCAGCGCTCGCCGCGATCATCCTGGCCGCCCTCGCGGCCTCGGCGATCCGGTCGATGTCCGTCTGCTCCATGGTCGGCCGGCCAGGGCCCGGCTTCGTGATCTCGACCTTGGTCGTCTCGGTGATCTTGTAGACCCGGAAGACCCAGCGGCCCTGCTTCTCGCCCTGGTAATCGCCGTCCACGTGCTCGATCCACCAGAGAAAGCTCTTCCCGCCGTCAGCCTGGGACGCCCTGGCGATATCGTGGATGACGTCCCCGGCCTTGATCCTCGGGTCGGCCTGCCTCTGGTGCATGATCGCGGTCAGCCCGTAGGCGTTGAAGACCTCCCCGTCCTTGAGCTTGAGGCCTCCGACGATCTCCTCCAGGATCTGCCGCGCCCTGGCCTTGGCCGTCGGGACCTGCTCCACCTTACCCTTCGTCGATCTTTTTTTGGACATGTGCTCCTCCCGTTGAAATATCGGCGCGGCCGAGCTTGCCCTCGGCCCCGCACGTCTTGCACCTGAAAGTCGCCCTCATCCCGCCGACCGCTCCGGCCGCGTAGAGGACGAACGACCCGTCCGCGCAGAACGGGCACCGGCCCGACCATTCGAGCGGCCGCCTCGAGCCGGTCCTGAGCCCGAGGTTCTTGATGGCCTCGGCCGCCACGTCGGCCGGCCGCTCCCGGCCCTTCACGACTCGAGCCTCCCGACCACCTCCAAGGTCGGCTCCTTCGCGCCGATCCCCTTGCCTTCGATGGTCAGGTCCATGAAGACCTTGCCGACCGCGTCCATCACCATGGCCGGCCCCGACTCGTCCATGAGGACCTGGTCGGCGATGACCAACCTGATCCCGTAGACCAGGGCCCCAGGGAGCGGCCCCCATTCGAGCCGGCCCTTGAAGCCGAGGTTGTAATCGACCGGCACCTGGACCCTCCGGTACTCGGGATGCTCGATCTCGCGGCCGTCCGGGCCGTAGAGTAAGCCCTCGCAGTAGATCGTCGTGGTCATCTCGGCCCCGCCCCGGTCAGCTCTTCGAGCCTGGCCTTGAGCGTCTCGAGCTCGTACTCGAGGTCCTTGAAAGCCCGATAGTAACCGGCGTGCCAGGCGTAATAATGCACGACCAGCGCCAGGACGGCGACGACCAGCATGATTAAGATCGCGTTCAATCTTCACCTCCTCCGTGATTCATCCGTGACCCCTCCCCCCGCTCCGTCGATCGCCGGCTCGCCATGCCGGCCCGTCGATCCGGTAACCCCAAGGTTGCTCTCGGTCCGTTCCTGTAAAGGGCCTTGCGCTTCGTCCCCGGCTCGAGCGCCAGGATCCCGGCCCTGACCCGGTCCTCGTCGAAGCCGAGATACCGGCAAATGAAGACGAACCCGAAGACGTAGGTCTCCGAGCTCTTCCCGCCCTCGAAGATCCAGCGGCGCGCCTGCTCGACCGACCGTCTTTGCTGACCGCTCCCGGACGGCCGAAGCGGAAGGAACTGGCGCGCGGCCTCCAGAACTATCGACGCCATGAAGACCCTCTCGTAATGGTCGGGCCTCGATTCGAACGCCCCGCGACACATCCGCTCGAGGTCGTCCCCCGGGCGTGGCGGCCGCCATCCTCGCTTCACGCGCCCCCGCCTCCCGCCGCGGGCTCGATCCTGAGCTCGCGCCACGTCCCGGTCCGACCCTGCGGCATGAGGTAGGAGATCTTACCCCTGGCCGGCCGCGTGGCCACGACCGGGACGGCCCCGGCGACGGCCGCCAGGGCGATGAGCTCGGCCCAGGCCTCCGGGCTCATGCGCCCGAGCTTGAGCTTGCACTGCACCAGGAGGACGACGCCCTTCCGCACGGCCAGCACGTCGACCGGCCCGCGGCTGCCGGCCGCCCTGACCGCGAAGTACCCGGCCGCGGCGAGGCCGGCCTGGACCTTCCGCTCGAAGTCGGCGCCTCTCGAATAGTTGGTCACCGCTCGGACCTCCCGGCCGTCCGCTCCTCATCCTCCACCACCCGCTTGACGGCTTCCCGGAACTCGCTCTCCTTCCGCTCCTCGCTCCCGGCCCCAGTGATGAGGTTCCAGGCGACGACCAGGAAGACGATCCCCGCGACCCACGCGAAAGCCACGAGCACGACCGTTCCGACGCTGGCCCAGCTCACCGCTCGACCTCCTGGACGAACGCCACGGGCGCGGAATCGAGCCAGGCGTCAACTCTGCGGCTGGCACGCTCGTCGATCATGATCGCGGCCAGGGCCGCGCCCAGGGCCATCATGGCCACGGCGAAGGCGACCAGGGCCAGGGTCCTGCGCCATCCCCCGGCGCCCATCAGTTTCCACCGACCGGGACGATCCTCCTCGGGTCCTTCTTCACGAGCGGCGATCCGCACTTGGGGCAGAACTCGAACAGAGCCGGCGAGTTGGTCCCGCATCTCCTGCAGTGGGACGCCTGGGAGGCCTCCTCTTGGGCCCTCTTCTTCTTCTCCTCCTCGGCCACCCAGTCGGCGTCGTCCTGGTACTCGCGGCAGAACACGTCCTTAAGGCGGAACCTGAGCACGTGCCCGTTGAGCGCCTCGGCGTAGACGATTCCCCTCAGCCTCGCCAGGAGCCCCTTCGACATGAGCGCCTTCTTCTCCGTGTCGCCCTTCACGGCGACGTTCGACCCGGCCCTGAAATAGATCTTCATCGGCATGATGCCCTCCTGTAATTGGATGTCGGCCTAACCGTAAGGTCAGGACCGCTTCGACCTCGTCTCCTTCTCCCAGGCCGCCAGCGCCTCCTTGAGCCAGGCCTCGGCCTTCTCCGGCCCAGCCTCCAGGATCTGCTTGAACCTGGCCGACGCCCTGAGCTCCTTCTCGACCGTCGCCTTCCAGCCCGAGATCTCCTTCTCGCTCATCGGCTTCGCCGGCTCGTTGAGCCCGACCTTGTCCGGCGGCCTCCGGCCAGCATAGGAACCGCCCCGCTCCTGGGCCCTCGAGAGCCAGTTGAACAGGAACCGGCGATAGTTCTTCTTTTTCTTCTCCGGGTTGGCCTTGAGCCATAGCCCGGCCTTGGCGACCTCCTCACGAACGTTCACGGCCGGGAAGGCCGCTCCCCATTCGGAGACGTCTGCCGGCTCGATCCCCTCCCACTTCCCATCATTGAAATTGAATTGAATGAATGACTTAGGATTCGCGTCCGGGTTTGTCCGGACAGAACCGGACGGAGTCCGGGTTTGTCCGGACTCCTCTGCTTCTGCTTCTTCTTCTTCTTCTCTCTTACTCTTGGTCCGGTAAAGCCTCTTCCGCTCGGCCTCGGCAGCCTTGAGCGACCTCGTCCGGTACACGTGGTAGTTGATGATCTCGAAGCCTCCGTCGACCCTCCGGACCCTTCGCCCATCCTCCTCGAGCGACCTCGAGAACGGATCGGGATCCTCGAGCTTCTGGAGAGACCTCGAGACGACGTCGAGGTCCATCCGGCAGATCGAGCTTATGAAGACCGGCGAGACGTAGGCGACCCCGTTCTCCTTGCACGCGGCCAGGAGCGTGATCCAGATCTTGAACGTGTCCGAGTCCTCGGCCATTATCGAGGACTGGAGAATACCCTCATCCAGCTTGGTGAATCCCATGCGGTGCTCCTGTTTATTTCGGGGACCGGCCGCCCTGCTCTAAGGCTGATACCGGAGGTGCTTCATGTCTGCGGCACACGGACGGCCGGCCCCCGACCATTATTTGCTCGATACCTTGGCGATCTTCTCGCTCCAGATCCTGACGCCCGGGATCTCGATCCGGCCCTGGAGGTTCCTCACGAGCTTGTCGATGTAGACCTGGTCGGGCTTGCAATACTTCCTGGGCACGAGATCCGGCTCGACGACCTCGGACTTCCAGATCGTCTGGACCGACACGCCGGCGGTCGCGACCCTCTCGGGGATCGCGGCCTCGGCCTCCGATCTGAGCGTGTCGGCCTTGGCCACGGCCCGGTTGATGACCGAGGCGGCCGCCCCGGCGTGGCCCTGCTCGATGAGCTCCGAGGCCTTGTCGACGGCCTGGTCCTTGACCTTCTCGGCCCGCTCCTTCGCCAGTTGGGCCTCCCGCTCCTTCTGCCTTCTGGCCTCGTCCCGCTCATCCAGGAACCGCGCGACCTTCGGCCGGAGGACCACGTCGACCTCGTCGGCCACGGCGAGGATCGCCTTCTTGAGCTCGAGGATCGACCGGTGCGCCAGGAAGGCCCGCTTGACCGGCTCGGCGAAGGCCTCCTCGACCCGCTCCCGGCCGGCCTTCACATCCTTGAGGATCCTGGCCGCCTCGTCGAGGCCGGCCTGGTCGACGACCACGAGGTCCCGGGCCAGGCCGGCCAGCGTCACGAGCTCCTGCTTGTACGGCGCGGCAAGCGCCAGCTCGTCCCCGCTCACTTCTTCCCGCCCTTGGCGGCGTCGGCCTTGGCCGCCCGGAACCAGCGCTTGAGATAATCAACGACCCATTTGGCCTCGCCCTGGGTGAGCCCGGACGGCTCGCCGAACTCCTTGCCGTAATTCTCCATGACCTTCTTCGCGATCGACCGCCAGACCATGTCCTCCTTGATCCCCATCTCGGTCATGGCGGCGACCCCGTCGAAGATCCTCTGGGCCTGGTCCGGGGAGGCCAGCTCGTCTCCGAGCTCGGCAGCCAGGGCCTCACCTTCGGCCGCGATGTCCACGTCCGGGTCGGGCTTGGAGAAGGGGCTGACCTTCGGGTTCGTGAGGTCCGAATGGGAGCCGGGATCCTCTCCGTACTCCTCTCCCCGTCCTGGCCCAGGCGCGTCCGCGTCCCACTTTTTCTTCGGCTCGGCCGGCGCCTTGAAGCTTTCGGGATCGGTGAACTCATCCTTGACGTGCTTGACCGTCCCCCGCTCCGGCTCGATGTGGGTGGCCGGCAGCTTGTCGGGCTCGGCGATCCGCTCCTCCGAGATGTAGGGCATCCCGGCCATCTCGTCCGGGAAGGCCATCCTGAAGGCCTGGGCGATGGCGACCTTCTTGAGCATGGTCCGGGGCTTATCGGCCCAGAAGCGGGTCGGGACCTTCCGGCCGGTCCTCTGCCCTTCGACCCATTCGTCCTTCATCTGGATATACTCTTCCAGGAAGACCTCGTGGTAAAGGGGCCGCTCCCAGTCCTTCCGGTAGACCTTGACCCAGGCCGAGACGGGCTTCCCGTCGGGCCCGTCGGTCGTCCCCGACTCCATCCCGGACCACTTCTCCGTCCGCTCGGCCCGCTTCAAGTACGTCTCGTACCCGACGACGAAGGTCGCCGGCTCGGTCGACTTGTACTTGATGAGGTAGATCTCGCGCTTGAACGGGTTGAGCCCGAACATCGCGCATTGATTCAGGAAGAGGGCGACCTCCTCCCCCGTGGCCAAAGCGTTGACGAACCGCTTGACCGTCTCCGGCGTGATCCCGATCATCGCCGACTCGGAGGCCTTGACGACGGCCGCCGAGCTTTCCTTGTTGACTACGGACATGTACTCCTCCTCGGTTGATATTAGCCCTTCCGGGTCTCCCCGGTCGTGACTTCAAACATGAGAACGGCCGCGACCTTCCGCGCGGCCTCGTCGGTCGGCCTGACCCCTTCGTGCTCCCAGTAGGAGAGGGTCCGATAGCTCAGCCCGGTGAGCTTGGCCAGCCGGTACTTGTTGAGCTTGAACCGGCGCAACGTCTTGGCCAGCGCCGGCCCGGTGATCTTATCCTTGAGCTCCTCGATCATCATGGCTCGCTCCTTCCGCAACCATTCTTATATGAAGCCGCGGAACCTGTCAAGGGGTTTTTTCCTGCGGCCAGACCGCGATCCGGGCGCAAAAAAAAAGGGCCGGAGACCCTCGTGGATCCCCGGCCCTTGCGGCCTCCGGTCCTACTTGGACCGCTTGCGCTTGCCGATCCCGGCCGCCTCCTTCCGCCCTTCGTTGCACCTGAGGCAGACGATGTCCGTCCCGGACTTGACCGTCTCGGCCGGCGAGAACTCTCCACAGCAATCCATGCAGAAGTAGAGGTCCCCGTCGTCGGCCTTGGCCTTCTTCCGGGCCGCGGCCTTCGCGGTCGTGACCTTCTCGGCCCGGACCTTCTTCGACTTGGCCGGCCCCGTCACGACGACCGGCCCGATCCCCGGGACGTTGACCAGCCCGGCCTTGCGGCCGGCCGGCTTCGACTCGGCCGCGATCTTCTCGCGGATCTTGACCCGGGCCGTCCGGCGGGGCTTCTTCCCGGCCTTCTCCTTCGGCTTCGCCTCGGGCTTCGCCTTGGCCTTCTTCGCGGCCTTCTCCATGAGCGCCTCGGCCTCGGTCGGCTTGGCCGCCTTCGCGGCCTCCTTGAGCCTGGCCTGGACCTTGTCCTTCACGGCCTGGACCTCGACCCTCGCGGCCGCCTTGCCCTCGGCCTTGCTCCCGTCGCGGAGCTCCTTGGCCTCGTCCTGGATGATCTCGAACGGGACCCGGCCCGGCTGCCAGACCGTGGCCGACTGCGCCTCGCCCAGGAGGAGCGGGGCCTCGTGGTCCAGGAAGTCGACCAGGAGCCCGGACCGCCACGAGTAATCGACCAGATGGGTCTCGTGCCACATCTCGGTGATCGCCCCGTGGAACCCGTGGAGGGTCGGCGTGTACTTCGACCCGGCGCCGAAATAGAACTCGTGGAACTGGTCGTACTTGGCCGGCGGGATGAGCGGGTACTTCCGGTGCATGGCCGCCACGGCCAGAAGCGCCGCCTGCTCGGCCCTGAGCTCGATCTTCTTGAGCCCGTCGTGCCACTCGGCGACCCGGGCGAACCGGCCCCTGAGCGCTCCGAGCGCCTCCTCGGCCATGACCTCAAGCTCGAGCTCCTCGAGCCCCGCGGTGTGCTTCCGGAACAGGACGAAGTCGCCGCGGAAGACCATGTTGTCGCAGACGAAGACCCGGACGCCGGCGCAGAGGCCGACGCTCATCGACTTGTTGAGCCCGTTCCTGATGCCCAGGCTCAAGGTCGTCTCCTCGCCCTTGACGATCTCGCTCCCGATCCGCTCGAGGTCCCAGACCCCGAACATCTTGGAGCCCGGCCGGATGGCGTACTGCTTCCGCTCGACCTTCCAGTCCAGCTTCGAGCACGCCTGGCCGACCGCGTCGATGACCTGGCCGTGGGTGTACGGCCGGAAGGTCGCCGTCCTGGCGATCGGCAAGGGCTCGGCCCTGACCACCGCCTCCGGGACGATCGACGTGTCCTTGTGAGATAAAAGAGCGCCTGACATTAAAGCACCTCCGAATTGGATTTACGGACCCCCGGGCTTGGGACCGGGGTGCCGCATTAGTCAAGGGCGAAAGCCGGAGTTTTTCTTCCGGCTTTCGCCACTCGACCCCTCTGCGATCATCCATACATGCCGGGGAAGTCGACCGAGGCCATCGAAGCCTCGTCGATGAGGGCGGCGACCTCGTCGAACTCCGTCTCGTCGGTCGCCTCCGGCAGCGCCCCGCCGGCCGAGCGGAGGCCCTCGGTGATCTCGTCGAGCTCCTCCATGGCCGACTGGAGCGCCTCCCCCTTCGACCCGTTCTGGAAGCTCTCGGGGAGGTTGTCGTACCAGCTCTCGAGCTCGTCGTGGAGCTCCTGGACGGACGACTCGACGGATGAGAGGGTGTTGACGACCCCTTCGACCTTGTCCCGGTCGATCCCCTTAAGCTCCCCTGCGGCCTGGGCCAGCTCCTCGACGACCTCGTGGGCCGGCCCGAGCTCGGCCAGCGCCTCCTCGAGCCTTCTCGCCCTTGACACGTGCTTGGCCATTGAAACACCTCCGTATGATGCGTGCCGGGGGTTGGGACCCGGCCTCCCGCATTAGAGGCCCCGAAGGGCCTCCCCTCTGCGATCCTGAGCCTCCCCCTGCCGACCCCTTGGCCGGCCTGAGGAAGGCCCTCCTGGGCCCTCCCGGGCCCGTTCTCAGCCGATCTGGACCACCGCCCTGGTCTCGCGGTCGACCCATCCATGCCAGCGGGAGAAGAAGACGCCTCCGTCCTTGAGCTCGACCACGTAAAGGTCGACGTAGACCGGCTCCGGGCTCTTCTTCTCGGTCCAGGAGTTGTGGACGTGGCGCCGGAACTCGACCGGGGTCACGGCCCCGAACAGGCCTCCGCACGCCTCGCACGTGACCGTCCAGGCCTTCGTCGTCCAGTCCTCCTTCTTGACCTCGTGGGGCCGGCCGCACGCCGGACATTCCACGACCGCGAACGGGTACTCGACATTGAAGCCTCGAAGATAGAACATAGAAGCACCTCCGTTTTGGATTGGCCTGGGCTTGGGACCAGGCCCGCGCATTAGACGGCCTTCCGGCCGTCCCCTCTGCTAGAGGCTCCCCTTCTCGTTGAGGAAGTACTCGATCCGGTCGCCGTACTTCCCGACCATCCGGTCCTTGACCTCCGGTCCGAAGGGGACCTTGACCGTCCGGTACTCGCCCTCGCGGTCGCCCTTGAGCTTGAAGACCGTCCGGTTCTTGGTGAGCCGGGAGAACTCCTTGTCCCGGACCCACTTGTCCAGGAGGTCGCCGAGGAAGAGCTCGAGGTCCATCGCCATGACGCCCCAGGGCGTCTCGACGGCGCCGAGGCCCTTACAGTAAGCCTCGAGCGGGCGGGTGTCGAAGTCGTAATCGTTCGACCCGCCGTGCCCTTCGTTGGAGACCATCCCGACCCGCTTCCCGTCGACGAAGACGGCCGCGTCGAAGAGGGCGGTCTCTTGCGAGAACCGCGCCGAGTAGTGGATGTTCCGAAGCTCGATCATCATTGAAGCACCTCCTAAGATTTACGCGGGAGGGCTTGGGACCTCCCCTGCGCATTAGACGGCCCGAAGGCCGTCCCCTCTGCATCATCTGATCCGGTGGACCGCCAGCACGACCTCCCGGTCGCCCTTGCCGGTCCTGCGGATCGCCTGCTGGCCGGGAACGAGGGTCCGGACCCTCCGCGAATCGGCCGGCCCGAGGACCTCGGAGATCTCCGGGTTCCCGCTCATGGGTTCGTCGGTGTACTCCTGGACCTCGTGACGGACGGCCTCCGGCAAGCGGTCGGGCGACCAGCGGTGGATCAAGTAGGACCCTCCGGTCGGCCGGTCCGGCCCTTCGCTCAGCCAGTCCATAGGCTCGCCCAGAATGCCAAGTCTCATCATTGAAGCACCTCCATTTAAGATTGCCGGGGCTTGGGACCCGGCTCGCGCATTACCGGACGGCCCTTAGGCCGCCCGCCCCTCTGCTTCCGGCCAGTAGTGCTTGGCGTCACGGCGGCGGCGCCAGGCGCCCTTCCGGGCCGCGACCTTCTTCTGCTCCTTGAGGAGGACCCTGAGGATCCTGCGGTCTCGCTCGGTGAGGGTGATCTTCACGACCGGCCCTCCTGCTCGCGCCTGAGCTCCCGCCTCTCCTCGAAGAGGGCGTCCTCGTCCGGGCCGGCGAAGGCCTCCAGGACCCGGCCCGTCGACTCCTCGTAGACCGTCCCGGAGACCGGATCGGTCAGGGACCCATCCGCGTCGTCGCGGATGAACTGGTCGACGTCACAGATCTGGCCGCAAGCGGCGCAGACGTCGACGGGCTCGTCCGGGTCGAGCCAGGACCGGCTCGGCTTGGTCCCTTCGAGGACGTCCGCCCGGCAGCACGCCGACCGCTCGACGAGCTCCTTCCCGCTTTGGTACATGGTCGCCATTGAAACACCTCCGTGAAAGATTTGCTCGGCCCCGGCTTGGGACGGGACCCGCGCATTACAGGGCCTCAGGCCCTGCCCTCTGCTACCAGCGACGGAACTTGACCACCTTGGCGTCCCCGTGGGTGACCTCGATCAGGGTCCTGCCCTGGAAGTCGGTCGTCGAGATCCGGAGGCTGCCGGCCGGGGTCTCGATCCAGACGCACTCGTCGGTCGCCATCCTGAGGTCGATGATGTGCTCGGGCTTCCGCTCGACCATCACCGTCTTGACGACCTTGCTCGCGGGCTCCATGACGTGGGTTTGAATAAGTTGCATCGAAGCACCTCCTTGAGATTTGCTCCGCTCGGGCTTGGGACCGAGCTTGCGCATTAACCGGCCCGGAGGCCGGCCCCTCTGCGTTAAGCGAGAATGGCCTTGAAGTCCTCGAGCAGGCCGGCCGCCGGACCCTGGACCGGCTGGCCCTCCGCCTTCACGACGAAGGCCTCGAGGCACCAAGCGATGAGGTCGAGCTCGTCCTTCTTGAGCTTGACCTCGACGACGACGTCCTTGACCCGGCCGCCGTCCCGCTCCTTGAACATGCTGAAGACCATCATGAAAGCACCTCCGTTTAAGATTGGACGGGCTTGGGACCGTCCTGCGCATTACACGGCCGAAGCCGTGCCCTCTGCTACTTCCGGCGCCGCGCCTCGGCGACGAGCTTCGCCGTGGCCAGGGCCGCGTCGTACATCCCCGCAACCGTCCGGGGGTCTCTCGCGGCCGCCTTCTTCTCGATCTCCTCCGAGAGGTAGGAGATGTAGGAGACCGAGGTGCTGTACCCGAGGTCGTCCATCCGCCTCCGGGCCTCCATCATCTCGCGCTCGGTGTCGAAGAGGACCTGGACGACGCCTTCACCGTTCCGCCAGTAAAGAAGCTCGAACATTGAAACACCTCCTTGAAGATTTGAGGAACGCTCCTCATTGAAGGGTCGAGCTCGTCGGCGGCGATCCGCTCGGCCCTTTAATGAGGAGGCGGACCTTGCGGCCCGCCATCCTCGAGGTGATTCTTTGGTGCTTCTCGCGATGTCCTCGGCCCCGCTCCTTCCAGGGTTTTGTTCCGAGAGCCTTCCGGCCTCGGCCTGTTTGCTTCGGACATTCGTTCTGCTAAGTCGCCTAGGTTAGGCAGGTTCTCCCGCTTTCTTCCATCCCGACTTAGCTTTTCAAGGATCTGTCCCGCTGCCCCCCGGGCAGCGTCAACTACACCCCTATACTGCCGGGGTTCTTATAGGAAGTCAATGGGGGGGACGAAAATAATTGTCTTATAAGTTGCAGATAACGAAGGGCTTACAAAGAATCTTTCGGAGGCGGGGTTTTCCTGGCCTAGTGGATGATAAAAACCGGCTAATCTACAGGCTCGACAATTCGGCCTTCACCGGCCGGCCCGAGGCCTCGGTCGGGCGCTCGCGCTACTCTTCGAACGTGGCCGGAAGCTCGCCCTCCGGCAGCACGTCGACGGCCTCGAGCCCGATCTCGAACGGAGGCGCCACGGGCCAGCCCGACGTATCGATGCTGAGCTTCGACGCGCCTCCGCCGGCCGGCACCGGATTGGGCGCGAACTCATGGCCGCCGGCGAGGTTGACGCACCTCAGGAAGATAGGCCCAGCAAATCCATCAAGCGGTTGAACGTCGAGGTTATAAACCGCCAGATCGCCGCGCTCAGCCTGCAAAGCCAACGGATCAGCCGTAAGAAACGCGCCTGGGGCTGCCAGGACCTCCAGCGTCACGGTCGCGACTCCCTTCTGAAAAGCCATTATATCCTCCTCGTCGATCTTCTTACCAGCACCGCAAACCCGCCCTCGAACGTCATGCGCATCCCTGACCGGCCGACCATCTTATCGCCGAAGTAGGTGACGTTCCGCGGCTTCTCGTGGACCGCGGTCCTGATCGCCTCGGCCAAGTTGACCAGCGTCTTGGATTGCCAGAGCAGGATCTCGACGACCATCGTCGCCATCGGCGGCGAATAGCTCGTCTCGAGCTCCTTGAACGCGTAGAGCTGGAAGAGGTGCTTCTCCACGGCCATCGCCCGGAGAAGGTTCTTGAGCCCGGCTTGGTTCATGTCCTCCACGGCCGCCCTCGCTTTCGCTTCGTCGATCATTAGGATGGATCCCCGATCTCCACGTCCCAAGTCGAGATGGTGATCGTGTTCGAGGCCGTGATGGAGACGTTATTGCACGTGGTAACGAAGAGGAGCTTCGACGTGGCCGAATCGCTGAGCGCCACATGGGCCGCCGTCCCGGTCGTATCAACAGTGATGGACGCGTGCTCGTTCGAGGTCAGCTTCCGGCCGCTCGAGTCGCCATTGGCCGGCCCCGTGAAGTCCGTACTGGAGATCGTCTTGATCGCCAGCTTGTAGGTCGTGACCGCCTCCGTGTACGTGGTCGGCTGCGTCGAGCAGACCGAGATCCTGGTCGCGTTGTTCTTGATGTAATTCAGCGCCGAATCGAGAACATCGTCGTGAACCGACTTAGCCATTGGACCCTCCTTCGGCCTTGGGCTCGAGGCCGCGCGTGCGGACCGACGCGTCGTGGACCTCGATCACGACGTCCCGCGGAACATCCTCCCCGTCGACCTCGAGGAAGCGGACCTTCCCATCCCTGGCCCACCCGACCAGGATCGAATCCGAGACGGCCGACGTCGGGTAGACGGCGCCCTTCCGGAGGGCGAGGTGCGTCGAGGTCGAATCGTCCTCGGCCTCCCAGATGAACCTTCGCGGCAAGCGCATGACATGCTCCTATGAAAAGACGATGATGACCTTCCCGATCGCGCCGGCTCCTCCGCTCTTCGGAGACCCCAGGTCCTCGCCGGCCCCCCCGCCTCCGCCTCCCGGCGCCGTCCCGGCCGACCCGGCATTATAAGCCAGGCCTCCCGTCCCGCCGGCCCCGCCTCCGGTCGGCGCCGTGGCCCCGGTCCTCGAGGTCGCGTCGTTCCCGTCCGCGGCCGGCCCGGCCGACGACCCTCCGCCTCCTCCGGCCGTCCCGGCCAGATAGATGTACCCGTCACCCCCGGAGTACTTCGTGTCCCCGACCCCCGTGGACGCCAGGCCTCCAGCCCCGCCGGCCTCATCCGTCCCGGCCGACCCGGCCTCGGCCTCGCAGATCGTCGTGTCGTTCTTCTTGACATAGGTCGGGGTCCCCGCCCCGCCGGCCGGCACGTACACGTACAAGGTATCGGTCCCGCCGGCGACCGTGGCCGTGACCTTCGAATAGGCCCCGCCTCCCCCTCCTCCACCGAGCGGCCCGTCCCCGCCTCCCCCGTTCCCGCCCGGGCCCCAGCACTCGATGACCGCCTGGGTGAACCCGGACGGCACGGCCAGGGACGCCCCCGCCTGGGCGGTCGTGTAGGTGACCGTCCTCGAGATCCCGGCCGCCTCGGCCGCCATGGCCATCGACGCGTCGGCCGTCTCGATGAACCCGTCCCGCTGGACCGTGGCCTGGTCCGAGGTCATGGCCAGGGAGGCGTCGTTCACCGTCAACACCGTATTGGTCGGGACGAAGATCTCACAGAGGTACTTCGCCGAATGATTCGAGACCGAGACCTCCCGGACCAGGACCTTCTTGGTGACCGTCACGGACCCGACCGGGATCTCCACCTGGACCGTGTCCCCGATCTCCAGGGGGATGGCCGAAAAGGGCATGTCCAGGTCCACGTAATACTTCGGCTCCTTGAACTCGGCCAGGAGCTCGGCGGCCATGTCGTCCACCGAATCCTGGTCCTGGAAGAGGTCGCTCGACAAGGCGTAAGTCTTTTCGAGATAGGCCGCGATCGAGGTCGCGTCCTCGGCCTCCCCGCGCCAGCGGACCCTCTCGACCTTCAACGTCGAGATGTTGAAGACCGACCGCTCCTCCCCCTCGATGATGACGTGGTTGCGGACCTCATTGACCGACTGGAAAAGCCCCAACCCGCCAAGGGCCGCCTCGTCCTCGAGCGTGAGGTGCGCCGGCGTGGTCAGGGCCGGGGCCGGCTTGAAGTTCGGCGTCCCGTCCCAGGAACGCCAGAAGCGGTAATTGCATCGCGCGCAGATCTCGGCCACGGCCGCCAGGGCCGAGGTCCCCTGCTCGAACCAGACCCGCTCGATCACGATCCCGGTCGCCTCGTAATCCATCGCGGCCAGGGCGGCCGCCCGGGTGGCGTACCTCCCGGCAGCCACGAGCAGATCCGCGACCACGTTCTCCGGCGCCTGGTCCGTGTAATAATAGACGACGAGGTTCGCGGTCCCGTCGTCGATGACCATGTCCTCCGAAAAGTAGAGGGCATTGGCCTGCCGGTCGTAATGCCATCCCCCCTCCCGGTCCTCATCGCCCTCGGGGATCTGCTCCCCGTCGAGCTCGACCCGGTAGACCCCGTTACACTCGGGGTCGAGGTCGTAGATCATCCACGAATCCGGGTCGTAGAGCTTGATGGAGATGTTGTCCAGGTCCCAGATATCCCCGGAGGTCGCGTACTTCCCGCCGGCGTAAAGCCTGAGCCGGCAAGCCCCGGCCGACGTGCAGGACACGATCACCGAATAGGCATGCCACCCGGCCCCGGGCGTGATGTACCTCTCGCCGATGAGCTCATAGGAGGCCCCGACCGTCTGCCAGACCTCGAGCTTCGCGTACCCTCCGTCGCTTATGATCCCCCGGCCGTCGAACTGGACGGCATACCTAGACCCGGCCGCAAGCGTCCCGACGTTCGTATTCTCGACCGTCTCCTCGGACCCCAGCCCGACCACGTCCCTGACGAAGTGGAGATAATAGTCCGACCCGTTCCCAACATCCTCGGAAGAGGCCGACCCGGTCCCGGCGACCGACCAGTTGGTAATGTTGTCCGCCTCGCCCGTCCCGACCTCCAGGGCGTCGGCCTCCGCGTAAAGCTCGGTCCCGGTCCCTCCCGGCGAGGCCTGGGAGTCGAAGGTCTCCGAGGACCCCCAGGCCGTCCACGGCGAGTAAAGCCGGAGGTCGGCCAGCTCCTTCGAATAATCGGTCCCGGAGATCGCGATCGCGCCCGTCTTGTGGTCGAAGGACGGGTTGTCCATGTAACCGACGATCCTCTGCCAGAAGACCCGCTCCAGCACCTCCTCGCCTTCATCGAGATCGACCAACGAGAGGTCGTCGAGGTACATGGTCAGCCCGGTCGCAGAGGAGATCCCGGCCGCGATCAGATAGGCGTTATGGTCCTTGTGCGTTTGAAACACGATCTCGGCCCGGGTCCAGTCGGCGGCGGCATCGAAGTCGAGCCATCCCGAGCCGGAAGCCCATTCGAGCTCATCCATCGCCCCCCGCTTAAGCATGACCTGGAAGGACGCCCCGCCATAGACCCAGGCCCGCGCGGCGCCGGTAGACTTGTACCAGAAAGAAAGCCGGTGGAGGTGCCCCGGCTTCAGCGTCACCTGCTGATACATATTGCAAGTTACATCGTCCACCGTGACGAGCTTGGCCGACGCCCCTCGGCCGTTATGGGTCTCGGTCGTCTCCTGGGTGATCGTGTTCGATCCTGGCGTCTGCTCGATCCATCCATAGCAATCGGAGGAGGACGCCCAGCGCTCAAGCCCCGAGTTGGTCAGAAGCTGAGGCCTCGACCTCCAGGCGCCCTCGAGGTACCCGTCGAGGTCGTTGCCCGAATCATCGTACGCGACCGGCCCCTGCTCCGCGAACGTCCAGAGACCCTCGAGGTCCGTCTCGTTCTGGTAGACGTGCCGGTAATGCTCGGCGATCTCGGCCTCGGTAAGGTCCCGCGAATAGATCCTGACCTCGGCCAAGTCCCCGCAGAAGTTATCCGTGTAACCGTCATCGGACCCGAACCGGAGCACCTGGGAGTTGGCCGTGGGCGTGACCGTCCTGGTCGCGTACTTCTTCAGGACCCCGTCGATCCAGACCGTGATCTGCCCAGAGCTCGGAACGACGGCCACGACATGATGCCAGGCCCCCAGCTCGAGCTCGTCCCCGGCATCGACCACGACCCGGTCGGCGCCCCAGCGGAAGTCGACCCGGCCGGCATAAAGCCCGAGGACGTAGTTGTTCGACGACCAAGTGGTCGAGGTGCCCTTCGTGACCAAGGTCGCCCAGGTGTCCCGGTACGTCTGCTTGACCCAGGCCTCGACCGTGATCGCTCCCGTGATATCCATGGCGGCCGCGTCCGGGACCTCCACGTAATCGTCGGACCCGTCGAACCGGACCACCTCTCGCGAGAGGACCCCCAGGGAGACCCTGGCCTGCTTCCCCATCCCGATCAGGCCGGCGTACTCCGAGGTCGGATGGAACGGGTGGAAGATCCCCTCGGGGTTGTCGAGCGTGACGCTCCAGCTCCCGGCCACGGGTTCCGAATCCCGGCCGGCCCCGGCCGCCTCGACCGACCCGGCGACGAGGTAGCTCGGGAGCGGCGCCAGGGAGATCTTGTCGAACCAGATCGAGGAACTGGCCGACGAGCTTCCGGACGCGAAGGAGCAGTTGTGCTGGTACCCATCGTAATCGGTGACGATCTCCAGCTCATACAGGGTCCAGTCGGTCGCCTCCGGAAGCGTGATGGCCGCGGCCCAGGCCTGCCACGCGCCGGACGAATTGAGATACCTTCCCGTCTGAATATTCATCATATAGAAGGCCGCGTTCTTCCCGGCCTCCGTCTTGTAATAAAAGGTCAGAAAATACCGGTGAAGGGGTGGCAACTTGACGGACTGATAAAAGTAGGTCAGGGTCCCCGACGCGTCGACGTCGATCCTGGCCGAGTAGTCCCCCGAATAGACCTCAGTCCCATCCCGGTTGACCGTGCCGGCCCCTCCTAGGACGGGGATCCACTTCGACGGATGGGTCGAATCGTACCACTCGTCAAGCTCCACGTCCTGGAAGGCCTCGGCCGGCGCGATCTGGGAGAGGTCCAGCCACTCGGCCCCGTCGTAGACCTCGAACCGCATGGCGATCTGCTGGGTCGCGGCCAGGAGCTTGTCCGGGCTGAGCGGTCCGAGGCTTTGCATTATTCGGCCTCCTCGAGGGTCATGGCCACCGAAAAGAACGGGGTCGCGGCCTGGGTCGTCTCGATGGTGTTCACGTCCAGGCCGGCCACGTAGACCCATCGCCACGTCGAGTCGAGGCGGTTGTCCTGGTATCTGAGCTTCTGGTTGAGGTCGGCCAGCCCGCGTAAGGTCAGGACGTCGGAGAGGACCAGGAGGTCCCAGGCCAGCTCAAAGGTCCGTTGGTGCTTCGACTTGATGAGGGCCCGCTTCCCACCGTCCAGCATGCCGGCCGTCTCGACGTTCTTCTTGAGCCCGATCGGAAGCTCCCGGTCGCCCGGCGCCCGCCAGTTGATCGGAGGAAGCGTCGTCTCCTCGCCCTGAGGCCCGAGCTTGATGTCCGGCATGGTTACCTCCCCCTGGCCCTGAACCTGCGCTCGATCGCCCGATACATCCGCTCGCCGGCCGCCTCGAGCTGGGCGTCATTGAGCCCGCTCGTGACGACCAGGGGCGAATTAATGGAGACGTGGACCGACCTCGAGCCGGCCCCCGCGGCGGCCAGCCGGCCGCGCGCCAGCGCCGGGGCGAGGTGCTTCTCGGGGATGAGGTACTCGACCCCGGCCTCGCCCATCTCGAACGAGGTCCCCTCGTCGGTCGTGACCCTCGTCCGCTTCTTGAAGACGGCTCCCCTCGCCAGCGGGATCGGCTGCTTGGCGATGAGGGCGATCTGGACGGCGCCCAGGGCCCCGACGATCCCGGCCATGATCGGGGCGATCCAGAGAGGGAAATCCTTATAGGCCCGGGCCACGCCCGAGGCCGTGCTGACGATGGCCTCCATGAGGGCGATGGCCTTCGCCTGCTTCGCCCCGGCCGCCTGGGCCGAGCTCCGCTTGACCTGGTACTCGGCCTCGAGCGCGGTGATGGCCGCGTTCTTCTTCTCCTCGTCGGTGACCGTCCGGTTGATGTAATCGAGCCGCTTCTTGTACTCGTTCTCGATGGAGATCTCCCGGTTGGCCTGGGCCTGCATCACGACCGCGCTCATCGACGCCGAGACCGTGGCCCAGACCTTCTGGACCATGTCCATCGCCGTGGCCGCCTTCTCGGCCCATCCCGGGATGGACTTGTCCCCGGCCAAGAGGCGCTGAAGGCGCTTGATCTCGGCCTCCATCTCCTTGATCCGGTCGACCGGGATATCGTCGCCGGCCTTCTCGAGCGCCCTGGCCATGTCCTCCATCTGCTTCTTGAGCTCGTCCTTGGTCGGGCCGGCCAGCTCCTTCATCCTGGCGTCGAAGGCCCGGGCCTTGTCGGCCGCCTGCCGGAGCCCTTCCGCGACGTCGTCGACCGGCACCTTGGCCTTGCCGAGGTCGAGCATCGCGGCCAAGGATCCGTACAAGGCCTCCTTCAGGGCCAGCGAGTCGTTGGTGATCTTGTCCGTATCGAACCCGATGCTGATACCGGAGAAGCCACTCCCGAGCTCGGCCTTGAGGTCGGCGATCTTCTTCGTGAGGTCGGCGACCGCGGCGGCCGTCATCTTCGGGCCGAGACGGACCAGGGCCTCCTCGTACTTCGCCAACTGGGCCCTGACGTCGTCGGCGAAGACGAGCTTGAGCTCATCCTTCAGCGCCCGGGCCCGCTTCTCCGTCTCCGTGAGGGAGCTCCCCGTCTCGTCGACCTTCCCCTGCACGGCCTCGAAGGACATGGCGACCTTGAGCGCCTCGCCCCCGACGACCTCGAAGGCCGCCTGCGCGGCCGGCCCGAACTTCCCCGTGGCCAGGGCGACATAGGTCGCCCGGTCCCCGATCCTGTCGAAGCTGTCCAGGAGCTTGACGCGGAGGTCGTCGCCCGCCTTGATCCACTCCGCCGTGTATTTGTTCGAGGCGATCAGGAAGCCGGTGATCTTATTGATGGCCGGGGAAAAGCCTCCCATGACCTCGTACGAGAACTTGGTCCAGGCCTTGGTCGCCTCGTCCACCGCGCCCTTGTGGCCGCCGATCTCCTCGCGAAGCTCCCGCATAGCCTTGAGGAACGCGGCGCCGGCCTTGGCGATCGTTCCGATGAAAGCGACCAGGCCCTCCATCCACTCCTTGATTTCGGGCGTCACTTCGCGAATGGAGTCGCGGATATCGTAGATCGACTCCTTGACGTCCTCGTTCTTGACCAGGGCGTTCCCGACCTCCTCCATGGCGTCGCCCCAGGTGTTCTTGAGCTGGGCCATGGCGCCTCGGAACGTATCGACCTCGGCGGTCGTCTGGCCGTACAGAACGTCGAGCTTCTCCAGAAGCTGAGCCCGCTTCCCCTCGGCCGAGAGGTTCTCGTCGAGCACGATCCCGTACCTCGAGAGCGTGGCGAACTGGCCGGCCATGGCCTTCTGGACCAGGGTCGCCGCGGCGTTGAGGTCCATCCCCAGCGCCGAGGCCAGGCCCATCGTGCCCTTGGTCGCCCGGTCGATCCCGTTCTGATCGAGATCGGTCATCTGGATCAGGAGGGCCTGGATCGATTGAATCTGCTCGTCCCCGTACTTGGTCACGGCCTGCTGGGCCGCGGCGAACTTGGTGTAATGCTCGAAGTTCCCGGCGATCGAACGGCCGGTCAGCTCGAGCGACGCCCTCAGCTTCTTGTCCGCGTCCTCCTGATCGGCGGCCGATTTGATGATATCCCCGATCCCCTGCTTGAGCTCGCGCCAGGCCCACATGGTCGCCTGGGCCACGAGTTGCCCGCCCATCATCGACTTCCAGAGGCCGCCGGCCGACTGGCCCATGGAGCCCATGGCCGCGCCCGTGGCCGTGCTCTCGGCCTTGAGCGCGTCGAACGCCTTGTCGAGCTTCTCGACGGACTTTACGGCCCCGGTGGCGTCGACCGTGAAAACATATTTGACGTCGGCCATGAAGCCCTCCTAAGTGACCTCGTCCGCATAGGCCGTCCCCGGCCTCTCGGACGCCTTAGCCGACACGGCCATGTCCGCCTTCTTCTCGACGGCCGCATGGATCAGGGACAAGCGGAACAGGAAGATCTCCATGTCTACACCCTCAAGCCCCGTCCCGGCCACGATCCCCGGCATGAGCCCGTACTCCTGGACGAACGTGGTCGCCGTCCTGTGGTAGAACGCCCATGCCTCGAACTCATCGTTCTCGAGCCTCGGCCCTGCTTCCTCCCGCCGGCCGTCCGCGGAGACGTACCAGGAGAGGAAGCCGGTCAGTTTTTTAGGAACCGCTCCCGGTCGTTGGCGTCCCTGAAGATCGCGACCGCCAGGAGGTCGCCCGCCCCTCCGCCTTCGACCTTCTCGGCCAGAAGCGGCCGCAACCATCCGGCCTTGTTCTCCTCGGTGCACGGGATCGGGACCCCGCCATGGTCGAGGTCCCACCCGGCCACGGCGCCGATGACCGCTTCTTCGGTCGCCTTCCCGTACTTGAACGTCCCGTCCTCCCCGACGCTATCCACCAGGGAGTAGAAGGTGATCGGCTTGAGCCTGAGCTTCAGCACCGGGGGGTCGAGCAGATCGGTCACGAGCCGGTACTCGATCCACTCGGAGAGCGGAGCGAGGGGCCTGTATTTCACGTTCCCCATGTCTCGCTCCTATCAGGCCAGATAGTCGGTCGTCCGCTTGTTGACGAGCTGGGCGTACGGCCGCACGTAGGACATGCCGGTCGGCGCGGCCGAAGCCTCCTCGGCCACGAGCTCGAGGCCCAGGCTGACGATCTCCTCCCAGCTCGCCTCCGGGCAGAGCATCCTCATCCGGGGGAAGAAGAGGCTCATCGAATAATAGACCGTCGCGGCGCCGGCCAGGACCGTGTGGGTGTACTTGATGAGGAGCTTCTGGGTCGTCTCGGCGATGGCGGTCGCGAGGTGGAGGTTGTTGACCGCATCCATGTGCGGGAACTTGAGCTTCACCCGGATATCCGGGTACCCGGCCTCCGCCGACTCCTTGATGTCGGAGTAGCCCGAGACCGCGATCCCGTCGTGCCCCGTCCGCTTGTACTCGACGTCGACCCCGGTCACCTCGAGGGCGGTCTCGCTCGCCACGTCCCCGCCGCTCTGGGCGTTCATCTTCACCGACTGGACCTCGTACTTGATGTGGTTGGTCC
>CAZFBC010000002.1:0-8365 GCA_964517245.1 uncultured Eubacteriales bacterium
CGACGGCGAACGTCACGACGTGGTCGGAGGCCATGAAGAAGTCCCCGTTCCCGAGGTCGATCTCGCCGATGCGGGACTCGTTGGGGCAGACGCTGACGTGGTCGTCCGGGACGCGCTGGGCGCACCAGACCGCGCCCGGCTTGCCGCTCTCGGGCGTCCACAGGGGCCCCACGGGCATGATCTCGAAGATCCAGATCTCCTTCGGATCGGAGACGGCCAGCATCTCGCCGCCCATGGACTCGCCGTAGCCGTGCTTCTCGGCCAGGGAGCCCATGAGCATGATGGCCTCGCGGGCCGTCCGGCACCGCTCCATGGCCAGGAGCGTCAGCATCGAGATGTTCAGGACGGGCGTCGGGGTGTTGTTGGTCAGCTTGCGGACGTTGCCGATGGTCGACTCGGCGATGGCCAGCTGCTGGTCGTTCATGTAGCCGAATATGGAGTGGTGGTAGCCGTAGGTGCGGCGCGCCTGGGGGATCTCGACCCCGGTGAAATCCTTGAGGACCATCTCCCACTTGCCGCCCTCGGAGGGCGGCCAGGTGCGGAGCTGTTCGATGCGATAGAGCTTCCTCACGGCCCCCGGCTTGTGGTCGGCGGGCGGGACGTGGTGCCAGGTGAAGTCGCAGACCCCGCAGTCGGCGGCGTGGGTGCTCATGACCGAGCCGTCCGTCGAGGCCTCGCGGCCGACCAGGATGTCGGTGCAGGCCTCGGCTGCGAGGACGACGTCGGGCCCCCGGGCCGGGCCCACGCGGAGATCGAGGCTCAGGCCGCCGAGGGCGGCCAGCACGGCGGCGACGGACAGGAAGGCGAGCAGTCTTCGGGAAAGCGTCATGGGAGGCTCCTCAATTCATGACGACGCCGCCGGCCGGGGCCCGGGACGGGTCGCCGAGATAGCGCCCGACGCCGTTCTTGACGACGTCGGCGTAACGGGGCACGCCGCGGAGCGCGATGGGCCGGTCCGCGGTCTTCTTGGAGAATTGGCGGAAGATCTCGAGGGTGACGGAGAGGTGCTGGCCGACCCTTTTCTCGAGGGGCCAGCCGTCCGCGTCGTAGGGGACGAAGAGCTTCTTCCTCCTGGCCAGGCTGAGCAGGAAGGGGTCCTTGCCGTCGAGGAAGAATTGGACCGTCTTCGGGCCGGTGGGCTGGTCGAGGAAGGGGATGGGCGCCTCGAGCAGGAAGGGCATCGTCTCGGCGTGATCGCCGATCTCCCGGTGGGACAGGCCGCGGAACCCGGCCGGCGACGGCTCGACGTGGCACTCGAAGCCCTCCATGGCCTTGACGGTCAGGTAGGCCAGGGTCGCGATCTTGACCGACTTGTCGGGAGCGACGATGCAGTTGGTCACCGGGAACATCGTCTCGGCGCCGTGGGTGTCGACGGCGACGTCCACTCCCTCGCGCCGCATGAGCTCCATGGCCCCGAAGGTCACCCGCTCCATGAGCGGGCCGTCGGGCCGGCCGGGCCAGGTCCGGTTGGTGTTGCGGACGTCGATGAACGACAGGAGCTGCCCTTCCGGGGGGTGGATGTAGACGTCCGGGTCGGGCCACTGGTCGAGCGGAGAGGCGTCGCGGTTGCCGTAGCGGAACCGCCTCGCCCCCCAGTCCGTGGCGACGTCGAAGTAGAGCGGGTAGCCGTCGCCGGGCCGGGTGGCGCGGCCCCCGCTGTTGTTGAAGAAGGGGATGACGTAGAGCGTGCCCTTGTCGACGACGGCGTGCTCGATGACGATCAGGGCGGCCAGCATGCCCTCGGGCTCGTTGGCGTGGGTGTTGGCGATGAGCAGGGCCTTGCCGCCCGGCTCGCGGCCCTCGAGGACGAACACCGACGTGTCGCCCGTCGTCCCTTCGAGACCCGGCGAGAAATCGCTCAGCCGCAGGACCGAGGTCACGCCGGGGCCCTTGATGACGGGGACGTCGAAGTGCCGGTGGCGGTAGAGGGGCAGGCCTCCCCAGACGACCAGGCCGGCGAAGGCCGCCGCCAGGACCGTCTTGGACAGGGCCTCCCGCTTCATGGCGCGCCCCTTCACTTCACCCTCAGGAGCCGCAGGAGGAGCGGGACCATGACCAGGAGATAGAGCACGAGGTCGTCCCGGCTCTTTTTCTCGCGGACGAAGCTCCAGGCGACGAGGCCGAGCAGGGCAGCCGTGATGGCGTAGTAGGCGATCATGATCATCGTGACGTCCCTCGCCTCACGCTACCTGCTCCACTCGACCAGGAAGGATAGGTCGGAGCTGAAGATGACCATGGCCATGCCCGCGGCCGTGATGACCAGCCAGGGGAGCCAGGTCGCCTTGAGGAAGGCCCCGTAGGAGCCCTCGTATCCCGAGACCATGTTGCTCAGCCGGCCGATGAGGGCCGTCGGGGGCAGGCCGTCGCCGAGCGGCCAGAGGAGGCTCAGGCCGGCGATGACGACGGTCGCGTGAAAGCCGATCGAGTCCAGGAACCAGATGAGGGGAATGCCGATGACCGCCGCCGCGCCGTAGGTCAGGACGCCCTCGGAGACCGGGATGATGACCGGCAGGAGGAAGAAGAGGAGGACGAGGGGCGTCGAGATGACGGCGAACGAGACCAGGCCGCGGACGCCCGTCGCGGTCATGACCTGCTGGAGCATGCCGACGACGACGATGGTCGCGAGCAGGGGCAGGAGCCTCTTCACCGTGCCGAGGGCCAGGCCCGGGAGGTCGAGCCTCTTCGGGCTGAGGACGAGGGCCACCGCCCCGGCGGCGACGAATTCGAGGGGCAGGCCCAGGATGGGCAGTTCGAACGGCCAGACGCGCGAGGCGACGACCAGGCCGAAGAAGACGGCGAAGGGCAGGGCGACGCGCCACCAGGTCATGCCCTTCGGCGGCTCGGGCGGCTCGGCCCCTCCCAGGGCCTCTTCCGGGTCCTTCTTCCAGCCCAGGGCGAGGACGGTGAAGGCCCCCAGGAGGAGGACGGGAATGCCCAGGGTGAACTCGAAGCCGACGTAGGGGATGGCCGTCCCGGCGCACAGGATCATGGCCCAGATGTTGACCGGGGGGGCGGCCGCGCTCAGGCCGGCGACGATGAAGAGGATGACGGCGACCCTCTTGCGCGGAACGCCGAGCCGGCCGAGGGCCATGGCCACCGGGGCGCCGACGACGAGAAGCGACACGCTGCCCGCCCCGGTCAGGGCGCCCGGGATGAGGACGATGACCATCAGGACGAGCAGGGCCAGGGCCCTCGCCCGGCCGAACGCCCGGAGGGTCGCCCGGACGACGTAATCGACCCCGCCCGACTCGTTGACGACGGTCATGAACAGGGTGGCGGTGAAGAAGACGAGGATGACGTCGAGGTAGGTGAAGGCCCCCTCGACGAGGTGGCGGCCGAGCTCGGGGAGGGGAGGGGTCCGGAGGACGGCGCCCGCCAGGCCCCCGGCCAGGGCCGCGCCGAACATGCTCAGCTCGACGGACAGCTTGGCCAGCTTGGCCGCGACGTAGCCGGCGACCATGGCCGCGAGAACGATCAGGATGCCCGTCGTCATGATCAGTCCTGCATCATACCCGAACAGCCGCGCGGAGGTCAACAGCCGCGTGAGCGCGCCCGCCGGCCGGGCTGTGGACAGGACGGGGCGATTCGGCTAAGATGATTTCGGAAAGGGGTCGAAAGGAATTTCGACCTAGGAGGGCTTCCATGCGGACTCCCGTTCTGAAAAGGATCCTCATCGCGTCGGCCCTGGCCGTCTTTTCGGCCGGCGCCTTCGCGCCCGTTCTCGACGCCCAATGGTACGGGCGCAACAAGGTCCAGTACCGGAAGTTCGACTTCAAGGTCATGAAGACCCGGCACTTCGACCTCTACTTCTATCTCGAGGACGAACAGACCGTCAAAATGGCCGGGCTCATGGCCGAGCGCTGGTACGCGCGCCTGGCCCGGATGTTCAACCACGAGCTCAAGGGCCGCCAGCCTCTCATCCTCTACGGCAGCAGCCCCGAGTTCCAGCAGACGACCGCCATCTCCGGCATGCTCGGGGAGGGGACCGGCGGCGTCACGGAATCGTTCAAGCGCCGCATCATCCTGCCCTACGGCGCCTCGCTCCTGGAGACCGACCACGTCATCGGCCACGAACTCGTCCACGCCTTCCAGTTCGACATCATGGCCCAGGGCCACTCCGACCAGGCCCGGGGCAACGATTCGACCCTGCGCATCCCCCTCTGGTTCATCGAAGGCATGGCCGAGTACCTGTCGATCGGCCCGGTCGACGCGAACACCTCGATGTGGATGCGCGACGCGGTCCGCCTCGACAAGCTCCCCCAGATCCGGAAGCTCGGCAACTCCTACAAGTACTTCCCCTACCGCTGGGGGCAGGCCGTCTGGGCCTACATCACCGGGCGCTGGGGCGACGAGGTCATCGGCAAGATGATGAAGTCGGTCGGCCGCAACGGCGACTACGAGGTCATCCTCGAGAGCGTCCTCGGCATCAAGTTGAAACAGCTCTCGGAGGACTGGCACAAGGCCATGAAGGAGGCCTACGCGCCGCTCGCCGAAACGACCCAGGCCCCCGACGCGATCGGACGGGTCCTGTTCAAGGGGACCGAGAACAACCCTTACAACATCGCGCCGTCCATCAGCCCCGACGGCCGGTCCCTCGTCTTCCTCTCGACGCGGGACCTGTTCTCGATCGACCTTTTCTTGGCCGACGCCGAGAAGGGCACCATCCAGCGCAAGATCGTCTCGACGGCCGTGGACCCGCACTTCGAGAGCATCCAGTTCATACGCTCGGCCGGCGCGTGGGACGCCCGGGGCGAGAAGTTCGTCTTCGGCGGCGTGACCAAGGGCCGGCCGCTCCTCATCGTCCTCGACATGGTGAGGAACCGGACCGAGCGGGAGATCCCCTTCGGGGAGCTGGCCGAGATCCTCAGCCCGGCCTGGTCCCCGGACGGCGGTTCCATCGTGTTCACCGGCATCGCCGGCGGCGTCTCCGACCTCTTCATCTACGACCTCGAGGGCGGCATCCTCAAGCAGATGACGCGGGACGTCTTCGCCGACCTGCAGCCCGTCTGGTCACCCGACGGCCGGACCATCGCCTTCGTCACGGAGCGGTTCTCGGCCAACCTCGACTGGCTCGACGTCGGCGGCTACGAGCTGGCCCTTCTCGACGTCGCGTCGGGCCAGGTCCGGAAGCTGCTCGCCTTCCCCGACGGCAAGAACATCAACCCCCAATGGACCGCCGATTCCCGGGCCCTCTACTTCCTCTCCGACCAGAACGGCAAGACCGACGTCTTCCGGATCGACGTCGACTCGGCCCGCATCACCCAGGTCACGAACCTGTACACGGGCATCAGCGGGATCACCGAGCTCAGCCCGGCCATCTCGGTCGCCCAGGGGACGGGCCGGCTCGTCTTCTCGGCCTACCAGGACGGCTATTACAGCGTTTACTCGGTCGACGACCCGGCGATCCTCGAGGGCCAGTCGTTCCTGGCCCAATTCGAGCGCGACCCGGCCCTCCTGCCGGCGCGGACGGAGCCGGAAGGCGCCCTGCTCGGGCTGCTCAAGAACCCGCTCTTCGGGCTGCCCAAGGACACCGATTTCACCGTCGCGCAGTACCGGCCCAAGCTCGGCCTCGACTACGTCATGCCGCCCACGATCGCCATCGGCGTCGACCGCTTCGGCACCTACGGGGCGGGCGGCGCGTCGGCCTACTGGAGCGACATGCTGGGGTACCACACCGTCGTGACGACCGCGTTCACCGGCTCGCGGCTCGTCGATACCTCCGGCGTCCTGGCCTACCTCAACAACAAGAGCCGCTTCAACTGGGGCGCGGCCGTCCAGAGGATCGTCTATCCCTACCCCTACTACTCGATCTACCAGGACGAGGAGACCGGGCTGATCTACGAGGTCGAGGACATCTACAGGCTCATCAATTACGACCTTTCCGCCTTCGGGTCCTATCCCTTCAGCCAGGTCAGCCGCTTCCAGCTCACCGGGGGCTTCCGGATCGTCGACTACAACCACACGGTCTACCAGAGGATCTACGATCCGTACGGCTATCTCATCGACTACCAGAAGATCACCCCCGACGACATGCCCCCGAGCATGAGCTACGGGTACCTCGGGGCCGGCTATTTCTACGACACGGGCATCTTCGGGGCGACCAGCCCGATCCTGGGCCAGAACCTCGGCCTGACGGTCTCGCCGGCCGTCGGCGGCATCAATTTCACGACCGTCACCGCCGACGCCCGGAAATACGTCATGCCCGTCAAGCCCTTCACCCTGGCCTTCCGGGCCATGCACATGGGCCGCTACGGGAAGGACTCCGAGGACACGCGCTTCTACCCCCTGTACCTCGGCTACTGGGACGTCGTCCGCGGCTACGATTCCTACAGCTCCGAGGAGTTCGCCGCCTACGAGGACGGGACGGCCGAGCCCTTCGACTTCGGCCGGCTCTACGGGAGCCGGATGATCGTGGCCAACGTCGAGCTGCGCTTCCCCCTGCTCGGCCTGCTGGGCCTCGGCAAGGGCTACTACGGCGCCTGGCCCCTCGAGTTCTTCGGGTTCTTCGACTGGGGCATCGCCTACGCCTCGACCCCCAACTTCTACTGGGGCGGCTATGTCTTCGACGACGGGGGGAACATCGTCGGCGAGGACCCCACGCTGATCAAGCCCTACTTCCTCGGTGACGGGCAGCGCATGCCCCTGCGGAGCTACGGCGTCGGCCTGAGGACGAACATCTTCGGCATGCTCATCCTGGGCCTCAACTACGTCTATCCGATGGACCGGCCGGCCCGCGGCTGGCACCTCCAGCTGAGCTTGAGCCCGGGCTTCTAGGCCGCCGGGGCCGGGCCCTTTTTCGGCGGGCCGGGGACGAAGGCGTTCGTCCTGCGGGCATAGGCCTGGAAATCCGCGTTCCCCGCGTAGCGCTTTTCGAGCAGGGGCACGCCCGAGACCCGGACGAGCAGTAAGGTGATGAGGAGCGGGCTCAGGACCGTCACCCAGCCGAGAGGGAACTCCAGGGCCACGAGGAAGAGCCCCCACCACATCAGCGACTCACCGAAGTAGTTCGGGTGACGGCTGTATTTCCAGAGCCCCCGGTCCATGATCCGGCCCTTGTTGGCCGGGTCGCGCTTGAAGCGAGCCAGCTGGGCGTCCCCGGCGGCCTCGAAGAAGAACCCGACGCACCAGACGAGCAGCCCGGCCGCCCACAGCCCGCGGGGGGAGGAGGGTCCCTCCCGAACCGTGTTGACCAGGATGACCGGGGAGCTGATGACGAGCAGGAAGAAGCCCTGGAGCAGGAAGACCTGGAGGTAGCTCCGCCAGAGGAACGAGCGGCCCCATTTGCGGCGCCATGCGGCGTAACGGGGGTCCTCGCCGCGCGTCCTGTTCCGGACGAGGATATGGAAAGCCAGGCGCGCGCCCCAGACGGTGACGAGCGACGTGACGAGGAGCGGCAGGAAGAGGGGCCCTCTTCGGGAGAAGGTGACGGCGGCGACGAGGACGAACCCGAGCCCCCAAGCGATATCGGCCACGGAATTGTCCTTCTTGAGGAGCGCCACGGCGAACCAGGCGGTCATGTAAGCGGCGACGAGGGCGCCGCATCTCGCGAGCTCGCTCAGGACATCGGCCATGGCCGTCTTGCCGGACCTCCCGGCCGCCGCGGGACCGGCGGCTAATCGAACATCAGGGCGACGCCGACGACGCCGATGCCGTTGTGGGCGCCGACGACGGGGGAGACGTCGGAGATGAAGGCGGGCTTCTTCCCCAGCATCCCTTCGAGGGCCTCGGCGTAGCGCAGGGCCCGGAACGGGTTCTGGGCGTGGACGACGGCGTAACTCCAGACCCGCCGGCCGGCCGCCGCCTTCCGGACGAGCCCCACGATCTTCTTCATGTTGGCCCGGCGGCTGAACGACTTGCCCAGGATGGCCGCCTTGCCCTCCGCGTCCAGGCTGACGATCGGCTTGATGTTGAGGGCCGCGGCCAGAAGCCCCTTGAGCGGGCTGACCCGCCCGCCGCGGACCATGTACTTCAGGGTCTTGACGTCGACCCACAGGCGCGTCGCCCGGACCCAGTCCTCGGCCGCCCGCGCGATCTCCCCGAACGGGAGCCCGGCCCGGACGGCCTCCGCGATCCGGAGCACGATCAGGCCCTCGGAGACCGACAGGTGCCGGGAGTCGACGACGGCCACGCGGGACGCGTCGAGGCCGAGCTCCTCGCGGGCCCTGAGCAGCTGGCCGTAAAAACCCGTCAGGCCGCCGGAGATGGACACGGCGACGACGGCCTCGTAGTGCCCGGCCAGGAACTCCAGGATCCGCCGGACGCCGGCCTGGGAGGGCTGGGCGCTCTTGGGCATGTCCCGACGGGTCCGCAGGAGGTCGTAGAACCGGTCGGGCGTGATCGTCACCTTGTCGAGGAAGAGGCTCTC
>CAZFBC010000002.1:8465-35699 GCA_964517245.1 uncultured Eubacteriales bacterium
CGGACGAGGTCCCGGACGGCCCCGACGTCGATGCCCTCGCCGACGAGCAGGGCCTCCGAGCAGTAGCGCTTCGTCAGCGTCGAGCGGGTCGCGGGAAGCTCCAAGGACGAGGGAAGATCGGCGACCTCGGCCGCGCGGATATCCTTGATGCTGCCCTTGCGGATGAAGGCGACGACGCCCTCGAGAAAATCGAAGAAGCCCCTGGCGCCGGCGTCGACGACGCCCGCCCGGGCCAGGACGGCCAGTTTTTTGGGGGTGTCCCTGAGCGACCTCTCGGCGACGGGCAGCGAGTACGACAGCAGCTCGACGAAATCGGTCATCTTGAGGCGCTGCTCGTAGAGCGCCTCGGCCCAGTCGTGGAGGAGCGTCAGCATGGTGCCTTCGACGGGCGTCATGATGGCCCGGCGGGCGTGCTGGACGGCCCGACGGGCGCTCTCGGCGAAGCGGTGGACCGACAGGCGGGGCTCGTCGCGGAGCTCCTGGCTCAGGCCGTAGAGGAACTGGGCGAAGATCAACCCCGAGTTGCCGCGGGCCCCGAGCAGGGCGGCGTCGGCGATGGAACCCAGCGTGGCCGTGGCCGAAGGGTGGGCCCGGGCCCGCTCGGCGATGGCCCGCATGGTCGAGGCGAGGTTGGTCCCCGTGTCGGAATCGGGAACGGGGAAGACGTTGATCTTGTTGAGATACGCCTGGTCGCGGATGACGGCCCGCCCCCCGGCCAGGAAGGCGTAGTAGAGGCGCCGGCCGTCGAGATAGCGGATCTTCATGGTCTGCGGCTTCAGCCTCCCGCGACGGATTATACCACGGGGACCCGGGCCGGCCCTAGTCGGTCGCCGGCACGGCCTCGACCGGGGGCCGGAAGGCCAGGGCCAGCACGACGGCCGCCCCCAGGGCGGTCAGGCACGGCAGCAGGAAGAGCGACCGGAAATCCGTGACGCCGGCGGCGGTGAAGACGGACTGGATCAGCCACGGGCCCAGCGTGTTGGCGGCCAGGACGCCCAGGCCCAGGATCATCACGTTGAACAGGCCCTGGGCGCTCGAGCGGACGTCCTTGGGGAAATAGGTGTCCACGAAGATGTACACGGTGGCGAAGAAGAAGGCGTAGCAGATGCCGTGGAGGATCTGGACGCCGACGATCACCCATGGCGCGGAGGCGAAGAAGGCGTAGACCGCGAACCGGCCGGCGTGGCCGAGGATGCCGATGAGCATGGTCCACCGCCAGCCCAGCTTCTTGAGCACGAGGCCCAGGACGAGCATGGTCAGGATCTCGGAGACCTGGCCCAGGCTCATGACCGGCATGATCCAATTGCCGGGGATGCCCACGCCGCCGGCCTCCCGCGCGGCGCCGAGGAACGTCCCCGTCCAGTTGAAGTAGAGATTGTGGACGAAGGCGTCGACGAAGGCGATCAGCCACAGGATCAGGACGAACGGCCGCTTGAGAAGACGGACGGCCTCGAGCCAGGCGAAGCGCTCGGTGGAGGAGGCGCCCGGGGTCCTTTTCTTCGGCGGCGTGTGCGGGAGCAGCAGGCTGTAGGCGGCCAGGGCGAGCGAGACGGCGCCGGCCACGATGAACGTCCAGCGCGTCGCCTGTTTCAGGGCCTGGCCGGTCAGCCCCGAGCCGAGGGCCGTTCCGATCCAGGCGACCAGCCCCCGGGGCGCCGCGGCCCTGACCCCGGCCCAGTCCACCAGGATGAACGTGAACGGCCAGGCGGCCAGGATCCAGCCCAGGGTGCCGCCCATGCGGACGAAGCCGAACTCTTTCTTCGCGTCTTTCATGTGGGCGAAGGCGATCGAGTTGGCGATCGAGATCGTCGGGACGTAGAACAGGCAATGCACGAGCATCAGGGCGAAAAAGGGCCAGAACTGGCGGGTGAAGCCCAGGCTCAGGATCGCGATCCCGCCGACGAGGTGGCTGAAGCCCAGGAACTTCTCGGCGGCGAAATGGCGGTCGGCGAACTGGTTGCTGAAGAACATGCCGACGATGGCCGCGACGGGGAAGGCGTTCAGGATCCAGGCCTGCTGGAGGGGGCTGAAGCCGAGGCTGGGCAGATAGCTGAAGATCAGGGGCAGCCAAGCGCCCCAGATGAAGAACTCCATGACCATCATGAGGAACAGCTTGTTGCGCGGGCCGTGGGTCGATGTCATGATCATCTCTCCTTGAAACTGCCGTCCCAGAAGGGTCGTCCGGAGCTCAGAGCTCCTTGATATAGATGTTCCGGAAGAAGGGCGGCGACTGGCTGTCGTGGTTCTGGAGGCCGACGTAGCCCTCGGGGGCCAGGTCCCGGACCTTGCCGCCCGGCCGGGCCTCCCAGTCCATGATCGGTTTCCCGTTGAGCTCGACCTTCAGGCGCGAGCCCCTGAACTCGATCCGGTAGTGGTTCCACTCGCCCGTCGGCTTGGACGGCGAGGCCGTGGGCGCCTCGATGTCGTAGGCGGCCCCGGTGTGGTGGACGCCCGTCGAGGCGTCGTCGATCTGGATCTCGATCGCGTGATAGATGTAGCTGTCGCTCACGGGGACCTCGGGGACGCGGAGGAAGATCCCGGAGTTCGTCGTCGGGGTCGAGCACTTGAACTCGCACTCGAGGACGAAGTCCTTGAGCTTTTTCCCGTACCAGAGCAGGCCCATGCCGCCCTGGCCCTTGAGGACGCCCGTCTTCGGGTCGCACTCGAAATAGCCGGGGCCGTAGTGGTTCCAGCCGTGCTTCTCGTAGCCGCTCCCGGCCCGCCGGAGGGCCTGGGCCCAGCCGTCGTAATGGGTGACGCTCCTGACGTAGGCGATGCTCTTGCGGAAGGCGGGCATGGGGTCGGCGGCCTCGGACTCGTTCTCGTACTCCATCGTCAGGTAGCCGTCGTAGTCCTGGAGGGTCAGCTCGGCCAGGAGGTCGCGGATGCGGCCCTCGCCGTCGCCCCAGGGGACGTCGTCGACGCCCTCGGCCGTCCCGAAGCCGCTGCGGTCCTTGAGGTGGACGTCGAGGATGCGGCCCTCGAGGAGCTTATAGGCTTCCCGAGGGTCGGTCAGGCCGCGCATCCAGTGCCCGTTGTCGGCGCAGGCGCCGATGCGCGGGTCCCGTCCGTCGACGGCCCGGAAGACGGTCTCGGGGAGGTTGTATTTCGATGGGGCGGGGTGGTTGTGGATGGCGACCTTGATGTTGTATTCCTTGACCAGTTTCTCGAGCAGTGTGAAGTCGTCGTCGGCCGGCTCGCAGACGAGGACGCGGATGCCCATCCTGCGGGCGAAGTCGAAGACCTTGCGCATGTCCGCCTCGGTCCGGCCGATGTCGACGACGCCGTAGCCGTAGAGGGCGACGCCCGCGGCCTTCAGCGCGTCCTTGACGAAGGCGACCTGCTCGCCGGTCATCGCCCCGTCGAAGCGGGCGCCGGGGAACTCGGCCGCCAGGGCCTGGCCCGGGAAGGCCTCGACCGCGGCGACGCCGAGCTCTTGGAGCTTCCGGAGGGTCTCGACGAAGGTGAACCGCCGGAACGTCCAGGCTTCCGAGGCGAAGGGGAAGCTCTTGATGCGGACGCTCCCGTAGTCGGTCTCCGCGACCGCCTTCTGGAGCTCGGGCGAGATGTGCCGGACCTGAGGCCTGGCCGCGCAAGCCGGGCCGGCCGCCGCGGCGGCGACGGCGAGAACGGCGAGGATGGCGAGCGTGCGTATCATGGGTCCTCCTGGATGCTCACTTGGACTTCGGGTTCCACAGGCCCCGGGCCACGGGCGGGACGTAGCTTTCGAGGCCCTTGAAGGGAAAGGGGAGGGTCTTGCCGATCTCGGCGCTGCGGTAGGCGGCCATGAGCAGCTCGGCCACGGCGACGCCGTCGGAGAAATTCTCCTCCGGCCGGACGCCCTGCAGGAACGACCGGACCATGTGGCGGTTCTCGGCGGTGTAGCCGTATTCGCCGGCCTCGTCGGCGACGACGGGCATGAGCCCGATCTCGGCGTTCTGCTTCTCGACGAGGTCCTCGCCGGCCCGGCCCCGGACGGCCCGGCTGAAAAACACCTTGAGGCCGGCGTCGAGAGTGTTGATCTGGAGGGCGTACTCGGGGCCGAGGAGCTCCATGCTCAAGCGGAGCCCCGCGCCGACGTAGCACCAGCTCGTCGTCGTCTCGACGACCAGGGTCTTGCCGGCCTTGTCCCTGTACTCGACGAGCGAGCGGGCGAAGTCCTCGGACGGGCGCTTGAGGTAATCGGTCTTGCCGCCGCTTCCCTTCGACAGGATCGCGGCGTACTTGGGCTCCTGCCACTTGAGGCAGTTGGTGTAGGCGGTGACGCTCACCGGGGTCAGAACGTTGCGGGGCGCCCCGGGCGGCGTCAGCATGTACCGGGCCTCCTCGACCGAGTGGCACATCATGTCGTTGAGGACGCCGCCCCCCTGCAGGGTGCCTTCCCAGAACCAGGGCATGTGCGGGCCGCTGTGCTCCTCGGCCGCCCGGGCCAGGTAGGGCGGGCCGGACAGGGCCGCGCCCCGGGCCCAGACGATCTCCTTGCCGCGGACGACGGCGGGGGAGAAGACCTGGTTCTCGAGGTAGCCGTCGAGGAGCCCGGCCTTGCGGGCCAGCTCGAGCATGCGCCGGGCCTCGCGGACGTTGCGGCCAAGGGGCTTCTCGCACGCGACGCCGACGAGCTCGGCCCGGCCCCGGACGACGGCGTCGCTGATCTCCTCCATGACCTCGCCCCGGGTGAAGTTCGGGGCGCAGATCCACAGGGCCCCGATGCGCGGGTCGGCCGCCATGTCCGTGATCGAGGCATAGGGAGTGGCCTCGCCGACGCCGAGCGACCGGGCCAGGGCGCAGGCCTCGCGGGCCCGCTTCGCGTCGGGATCGAAGACGCCGAGGATGTCGGCGCCCCGGACGCCGACCCAGGACCGGATGTGGAAGCGGGCGATGAAGCCGCCGCCGATGATGCCGACGCCGAGGACCTGCGATGTCTTGGTCATGTCACGGATCTCCCTCAGGGTGGATTCCTCTAAATATCCCAATTGCCGGCGCGTTGTCAATCGCTCAGGGCGCGTCCTCCAGACGCGAGACGATGGTCCGGTTCTGGGCGTTGACGATGTCCCTGGCTTCGGGGGTGAAGAGATGGTCGAGCCGGTTCCGGTAGTGATCGGCGATGCGGCCGCGGACCATCTTCATGGTCGAGTTGAGGAAGCGGTTCTGCTCGGTGAAGCCCTCGCCGAGGACGGCCACGGCGGACGGCAGCCAGCGGGCGGGGAACGTCCCGGCGTGCTTCCCGCCCTCGCGGAAGGCCCCGATCTCGCCCTCGAGGAGGCGCAGGGCCGCCTCCTGGCCCTCCGGCGACCCGACCGTCAGGCCCCTGTCGCGGAGCCAGCGCAGCAGGGCCTCCCGGTTGGGCACGAGCAGGGCGACGGTGTAGGGGGACTGGTCGTTGTAGAGCATGACCTGCTCGATGTAGGGCGAGGCGTCGGTGAGGGCCTCCTCGATGGTCTCCGGGCTGTATTTCTCGCCGTCGCCGGCGATGAGCAGGCTCTTCATCCGGCCGAGGACGTAGAGGAAGCCGTCCCCGTCGAGGTAGCCGAGGTCGCCGGTGTAGAGCCAGCCGTCCCGGACCGTCTCGCGGGTCGCCTTCTCGTTCTTCCAGTAGCCGGCCATGACGTTCTCGCCGCGGACGACGATCTCGCCCGTCCGCCCCGCCGGCAGCCCTTGGCCCCGGTCGTCGCAGATGCGGAGCTCGATCCCCGGGGCGACCCGGCCCGACGAGCCGAGCTTGTGGGCCTTGAGGCTGTTGGCCGAGATGACGGGGGCGGCCTCGGTGAGGCCGTAGCCCTGGAACATGGGGATGCCGAGCGCGTAGAAGAAGCGCTGGAGCTCGATGTCGAGAAGGGCGCCGCCGCCGACGAAGAACTCGAGCCGGCCCCCGAAATTCTCCCGGATCTTGCTGAACAGCAGCTTGTCGTAGAGGGCGTAGAGCGGCTTCTTGAGCTTCTTGAGGCCGCGGCCCCTGTCCCAGCCCTCGCCGTTGTAGTCGACGGCCAGGGCCATCGCCCGGTTGAACAGGGCCTCGACCTTGGGGCCCTTGTCGCGGACGCCCTTTTCGATGTTCCTGCGGAAGTTCTTGGCCAGCGCGGGGACGCTGAGGAGGAGGTGGGGCCGGACCTCCTTGATATTGAGAGGGATGTTGCGGAGCGTCTCCATCGGCGTCCGGCCAAGCTGGACCGAAGCCATGGCCGCCCCGCTCTTCATCATCGAGTAGATTCCGCAGGTGTGGCAGAAGCTGTGGTCCCAGGGCAGGATGAGGAGCGACACGTAGCGCTCGGGACAGTCGACGAGACTGCGCGACTGGTCGATGTTGGCGGTGTAGTTCCGGTGGGTGAGGACGATCCCCTTGGGGTCGGCGGTCGTCCCGGACGTGTAACAGATGTTGGCCGCGTCACCTTCCTTGAGAGCGGCCAGGGCCTCGTCGAGAGCGCCCGGCCGTTCCGCCAGGAAGGCCTCGCCCCGCCGCGCGACCTCGGCGACCGTGACCTCGTCCCGGGCCAGGTCCTCCACCGCGTCCAGGACGACGGTCGTGACGAGCTCGGGCAGGTCGTTCTTGATCCGGCGGACCTTGCCCAGCTGGGACTTCGAGACGACGGCGAACCGGCACCCCGAATGCGCCAGGCGGAACTTCAGGTCGCCGAGCTCGTCCACCTTGACCGAGACGGGCACATTGACCGCCCCCGCCGAGAGGATGCCCAGCTCGGCCGCGATCCAGTCCCGGCGCCCCTCCGAGATCAGGGCCGCCCGGTCGCCGCGGGCGAGCCCCAGGCTCATGAGTCCCGCGGCGAAGCGGCGGACGAGCTCGCGCATGGCGGCGAAGGTCGTGGGCTCGTAGCGGTCTCCCGTCTTTTCCCAAATCAGCGTGTTGCCGGGGAAGGCCTGGACGCTCTCCTCGAAGAGCGCGGGCAGTGTCCGTTCGGGCATGGGCGGCCTCCTCGTCGGGGATCGGTTCGCTCATCCTATGTCCGGCCCCGAAAAATGTCAAAGTCCGTACGCGTGGCCCGCCGTCCGACTAAACAAATAGGGTTTGAACAGCGAGAGCCCGGGTCGCAGGAGGGTGTTTTTGGCCTCGAAGGACAGGCGCCGCGACGTTCGCGTCGTCGAGGAGAACAAGGTCGCCGTCATGCCGTTGGCATCCGGCCCGGCGCCCGGCCCTCAGGCCGTCCATCATTCCCTGACCCGGGACGTCTCCGTGGGAGGGCTGCGGATCATGACGACGGCTCCCCTCGAGCCGGGGAACCGGGTCCGCCTGGAGCTCACGCTGGGCCGGTCGCGCCGCAGGATCCGGGCCGTCGCCGAGGTCCGCTGGGTCCGGGACCTCTACGGGCGCGAGGTCTTCGAGGCCGGCCTCCGCTTCGTCGACCTGGAGCCTCACGCCGAGTTCGCGCTGATGGATCACATCTTCGGGGCCAAGAAAGGCCGCCGGGCCTGACCGGCCGCGGCCGGGCTTGCATTCGGGCCCCTCCTGGGCTACAAAGGAGGCTCTATTCAAGGAGGAGACATGTCCCGCGAATCCCCGGTCCAAGCCGAGACCGAGGCCGAGAGGGAAGCCCGGATGAAGTGGTGGACCGAAGCCCGTTTCGGGATGTTCATCCACTGGGGCCTCTACGCCCTGCCGGCCCGTCACGAGTGGGTCCGGAGCCGCGAGCGGATGGACGACGAGGCCTATGCCCGCTACTTCGAGCGCTTCGATCCCGACCTCTACGACCCCCGCGCCTGGGCCCGAGCCGCCCGGCAGGCCGGCATGAAGTACTTCGTCGTGACGACGAAACACCACGACGGGTTCTGCCTCTGGGACTCCGGGCTCACCGATTACAAGGTCACGCGCACGCCCCACGGGAAGGACGTCATCCGGCCGCTCGTCGAGGCCATGCGGGCCGAGGGCCTGCGCGTCGGCTTCTACCACTCCCTCCTCGACTGGCACCATCCCGATTACACGGTCGACGTCCACCACCCGATGCGGGACGACCCGGGCTTCGTCGCCGAGGCCAATGGAAGGGACATGGGCCGGTACGCCGAATACCTCTACGGCCAGGTCCGGGAGCTGCTCACGGGGTACGGCCGGGTCGATACCCTGTTCCTGGACTACTCGTTCCCCGGGCCCGGAGGCAAGGGCCGGAACGAGTGGAGGTCGGAGCGGCTGCTGGCCATGATCCGCGATCTCCAGCCCGGGATCGTCGTCAACGACCGCCTCGACCTCCTCGACGTCCCCGGCGGGTGGGACTACCGGACGCCCGAACAGTTCCTGCCCCGCGAGGGGGTCAGCGTCAACGGCCGGCCCGTCCCGTGGGAGACCTGCCAAACGTTCTCCGGCTCGTGGGGCTACCACCGCGACGAATCGACGTGGAAGTCCGCCCGCCAGCTCATCGCCATGCTCGTCGAGACGGTCGGCAAGGGCGGCAACTTTCTCCTCAACGTCGGCCCGACGGCGAGGGGTTCGTTCGACGACCGGGCCACGGACAGGCTCCGGTCGATCGGGGCCTGGATGGACACGAACGGCCGGTCGATCCACGGCTGCACCCGGGCGCCAGCCGGGTTCGCCGCCCCGGCCGACAGCCGCCTGACCTGGAACCCCGGGACCCGGCGTCTCTACCTCCACGTCCTCGAATGGCCGGGGTCGGGCACCCTCGCCCTCGACGGCTGGGCGGGAAAGATCGCCTACGCCCAGCTCCTCCACGACGCCTCGGAGATCGTCTTCGTCGCGGCCGGCGGAGAGCCCGGCTTCATGCCCGGGGCCCGGGGCCGCGAGCCGGACGGCACATTGACTCTCAGGCTCCCCGTCCGCGAGCCCGAGGTCGAGATCCCGACGATCGAGCTCTTCCTCCGATGAGCGCGCTCGCCGTGGTCGCGAAGAGGGTCGTCGTCGCGGCCGTCTTGGCCGCCGCCCTGGCCGGGGCCGTTCCGGCGGGGGCCAAGGACTATTATTTCCCCGAGGTCCGGATCGGGATCTCGGTCGAGCGCGACGGGTCGTTCCTCGTCGACGAGCTCCGGACGTTCGAGTTCGAAGGCCGGTTCAGCTACGCCTACATCGACATCCCGCTCGAGGCCGTCCGCGGCGGCGTCCGCCGCGTCATCTCGGTCTCGGGATTCTCCGTGACGGACGAACAAGACCGGCCCCTCGAGCTCGAGCTCCGCGAAGAGAACGGGACCCTTCGCGCCAGGTGGCGCTATGAAGCGCAGGACGAAAGGCGGACCTTCCGCATACGCTACCGGGTTTCCGGGGGCATCGTCAGCTACCCCGACGTCACGGAGCTCTACTGGCAGGCGGTCGGGGACGGCTGGGAGAAGCCGGCCCGCAACGTCCAGGTGACGGTCATGCTGCCGGAACCCCTGGCCTCCAAGGAGGACTTCAGCGTCTGGGGGCACGGCCCCCTCGCCGGCTGGGCCGAGGTCGTCGACGAGCGGACGGCCCGGTTCTCGACGCCGGACCTGGCCTCGGGCCAGTTCTTCGAGATCCGCGTCGTCTGGCCCTCCGGACCGGTCGCGGGCAGCCCTTCGAACCGGCACACCCTCGCCTCCATCAAGGCCGAGGAGGCGGGATTCGTCGACGGGACGATCGACCGCGTCCTGCGGGCCCGGGAGCGGTCGGCCGAGCGGGACCGCCGGGCCCTCAAGGGCCTTTCTTTCTGGGGGATCTGGCAGATCGCCGGCCCGCTCGCCTGGCTGTTCTTCTTCGTCCGCGTCTGGTCCCGGGTCGGCAAGGACTACCGGTTCGAGGGCCTGCCGGAGTACGTCCGCGACATCCCGTCCGACCTCCCTCCGGCCTACGTCCAGACCCTCGTTAGGGAAGGCGGCAAGGTGACCCCGGCCGCGTTCACCGCCACCCTTTTCGATCTGGCCCGCCGGCGCGTCCTGGAGATGGACGACCGCAACGTCGTGAAGAAGGGGCTGTTCAAGTCGAAGGAGATCATCGAGACGGTCGTGACCTTGAAGACGGGTCCGGACCGCCACGCGGAGCTGAAGCCCCACGAGAGGGCGCTCCTCGGCTTCCTGTTCGAGGAGGTCGCCGGCGCGGGCCTGGTCCCGGGGGCTTCGTTCGAGGTCGGCGAGTTCAAGAGATACCTGGAGCGAAAGCCCCAGCGCTTCCGGACCTGGTTCGACAAGTGGGCGAGGGGCGTCCGGGAGGAGGCCAAGCCCCTGGTCTTCCTCGAGCCGGAGAGCCTCAAGGCCCGCAATCTGTTCTATGCCGTCTCGCTGCCCCTCGCGATCCTCACGCTGAGCCCGGTCATGTTCGTCCTCGCCCTGGCCCTGATCCCCTTCCTCAAGCGGCGCACGATGGGCTGGGCCCGCGAGAACGAGTCGTGGTCGGGCCTCAGGCGGTTCCTGGGCGATTTCTCCGAGTTCGGGGACGTCCCGCCCGAGGCCTACAAGCTCTGGGAATCCTATCTCGTCTACGGCATCCTGTTCGGGAAGGCGAAAAAGATCCTGAAGGCGCTGCCGATGATCCTCGGGGACGACCGGGCCGCCGCGCCCGCCTGGTTCGCGGGCGCCGTGAACCTGAACGCCGCGGTCGGCTCGAGCCTCGAGCAGATCGTCAGCAGCATCGACAGCACCGCCATGGCCATCGACCAGGCCAGCGCCTCGGCCGCCCATTATTCTTCGGGAAGCGGGGGCGGGTTCAGCGGCGGAGGCGGGGGCGGGGGAGGCGGCGGGGGGGGAGGCGCGGGTTGACGGGGAACCGACGGGTCCGCCGCGGCGCGGCCGCGGTCCTGGCCGCCGCCGTCGTGCTGGCTTCGGCCTGCGCCGCGCCCTCCGACGAGGCTCTCATCAGGGACTTTATAGAGGAGGCCGCGGCCCGGGCCGAGAAGAGGGACGTCGCCGGCCTGGCGGGCCTCTTCGCCCCGGATTACGGGGATTTCGAGGGCCGCGACGCCGCGGGCACGGTCCGGCTCGTCACCGACTACCTGGCCCAATACCGCGGCGTGGTCGTCCACGTCCTGGGCGTCCGGGTCGACCCGGCCGGTCCCGACGGCCGGGTCCCGGTCGAGTGCGAGGTCGTTCTCTCGCACGGCGCGGCCGAGATGCTGCGCAAGCTCATCCGCTACGGCGGCGAATCCTACCGGTTCCGGATCGAGGTCCGCAGGTCCGGCCCGAAGGGCTGGCGCTTCACCTACGCGGAATGGCGGGCGATCGGAACGGCCGACCTCTTCCCGGAGTCCATCGAGGTCCTGAGGAAACTCTTCCCGGACCTCTGACGTACTTCAGGATGAGGGCGGACCCCGGCTTCCCGGGGCGCCGAACGCCGGTACGCGGAGGAGCGAAATGACCGAGGAGCGCAAGGAAGGCAAGACGAGGTTCGAGGAGTTCCGCCTGAACGGCGGGGAGATCCTCAACAAGGTCAAGGAGATCATCCATCAGGGCAACGCCCGGCGGATCATCTTCAAGGACGAGCGCGGCAAGACGTTCATGGAGATCCCGCTCACCGTGGGGGTCGTCGGGGCCATCGTGGCGCCGATCCTGGCCGCGGTCGGCGCCGTGGCCGCCCTGGCCTCGAACCTGACCATCGTCGTCGAGAAGATCGAGGACTGACCGCCCCGCCGGCCGGGCCTTTGCGGCGCAACTCCTCTGTGCTATAAAGGGTCTTCGCGACCCGTGAGGATGGAGGAGAAAAGATGAGCCCCGCGGCCCGGCCCACGTACACCGTCCGGCCCGTCGGCGCGGATTTCGCGCCGGGCGACCCCGGCGCGCCATGGGGGGACGTCCCGTCCCTCCGGATCGGCCATTACCTCTGGCTCGACAACGGTTACGAGCCGGAGGTCGAGGTCCGGCTGTGCCGCTCGCGCGACTTCCTTCACGTCCGGTTCGCGGTCGGGGAGAAGAGGGTCCGGGTCAGGCACACGGACTTCCAGGACCCCGTTTACAAGGACAGCTGCGTCGAGTTCTTCGTCGACGCCTTCCCGGAGACCCGCCAGGGATACGTCAACTTCGAGACCAACGCAGCGGGCGTGCTTCTCGCCGCCTTCGGCCCGGGCCGCTCCCGCCGGAAGCCCCTTTGGCCCGAGGACTTGGCCGGCTTCGAGGCCCGGTCCTCGATCCGCGGGCCGGTCGACGGCGAGCACGGGTCCGACGTCTGGACCCTGGACTATCGGGTCCCGCTCGAGCTCTTCCGGATGCTCTACGGGCGGGCCGTCCGGCCCGGCCTGCGGGCGGCCGCCAACTTCTACAAATGCGGCGACGAGACCGAGGTGCCCCACTACGGGGCCTGGAGCCCCGTCGGGACGGCGGCGCCCGATTTCCATCGCCCGGAATTCTTCGGGGAGCTCGTCTTCGGATGAGCGCGCGGCGGGGGACGCGGGGGCCCGGAGCGACGGCCCTCGCGACGCTGTTCCTTCTGGCCGGCGCGGCGCCGGTCCGGGCCGCCCAGGCGCCCGGACCCGTCGCCGTCGTCGACAGCCTGGGGCGCAAGGTCGTCGTCCCGGGCCGGGTGGAGCGCATCATCTCCCTCGAGCCGGAGATCACCCGGATCGTCGTCGCTCTCGGGGCGGGGGACCGGCTCATCGGGATCGACTATTTTCTCCGCCACCACGACCACCTGTTCGGGATCGTCTTCCCGGCCGCGGCGGCGCTGCCGGTCGTGTCGAATCAGGGGCAGGAGCTCCGATACGAAGAGGCCATCCGCCTCCGCCCGGACATCGTCTTCGTCTCGCCCTCGGAATCCGGCGCGGCCGAGGCGGTCGCGGGCAAGATGAGGGCCCCGGTCGTCGCTCTGGCCTCGATGGGCCGCTTCGAGGGCCTCCTCAACGAGTTCCGCCTGCTCGGCCGCATCCTTGGACGGGAGGGCCGGGCCGCCGAGCTCGCGGCCCTGTTCGAAGACGGGCTCGAAGCCGCCGCACGAGCCGTGCCGCCGGCCGGCCCGGACGCGGGGCCCTCGGTCTATCTGTCCTTCTGGGGATCCCTCGCCCGCACCCCCGTCGCCTACGAGCCGGTGGAAGCGGCCGGGGGCCGGAACGTCGCCGCGGGGCTCCTTCCCGAGCGCCTCGGTGCGGCGGGAGCGACCGTCCCGCTCGAGCAGATCCTCGTCTGGGACCCCGACGTCATCCTCGTCCAGGGCAACTACGCGCCGGAGGAGAGGACGGTGACGGTCGACGCGGTCCTTCGCGATCCCCGGCTGGCCTCTCTCAAGGCGGTGCGGAGCCGGCGCGTGCACTACACCTTCGGCTACTGGTACTGGTGGGACCCGGCCCTCGTCCTCGTCGAGACCCTCCATCTGGCCCGTGTCCTCCATCCGGAGGCGGGGGGCCCGGCGGCGCCCGACCTCGTCAGCGAAGGCGACGCCGTCTTCGAGGCCTTCTACGGGGTCGAGGGCGCGTTCGGAAAGCTCTGCCGGATCCTGGGGTGTCATGAGTGGACGGCGCGATAACAAGGGGACGGTCCTGTTCGTCCTGGCGGGGCTGCTGCCGATCGCCCTCCTCCTCCTGTCCCTGAACATCGGCACCTACCGCATCCCTCCCAAGGACGTGCTGGCGACCATTGCCGGCGCGATCCTGCCCGGCGGGGCCGCAGGCGGGACCCCGACGCCCCAGGCCGACATCCTCCTTCGCATCCGCCTGCCCCGCCTCCTGCTGGCCCTCTTCGCCGGGGCGGCCCTGGCCGTGTCCGGGGCGTCGCTGCAGGCGCTGTTCCGCAATCCGCTCGTCTTCGAATACAGCCTGGGGATTTCCTACGGGGCCGCCTTCGGCGCGGCCCTCTCGCTCGTCTTCCTCGGCCGCGGCCTCCCGGCCCAGGTCTCGGCCTTCGTCTTCGCCGTCGCGGCGGTCGCCGCCGTCCTGGCCATCGCCCGCAGATCGGCCTCCCAGGTCGTGACCGTCCTGCTCAGCGGCGTCATCGTCTCGGCGCTGTTCCAGGCCCTCCTGTCGCTGGTCGAGTTCTTCGCCAATCCTTACGCCCTGCAGTCGCTCGTCTTCTGGCTCATGGGCAGCCTCGGCCGGGCCACTTGGGGCGACCTGGCCGTGTCCCTGCCCGTTATGGGCGTCTGCGTCGCGGTCCTCGTCCTCCTCCGCTGGCGGCTCAACGTCCTGTCGCTCGGCGAGGACGAGGCCCGCGCCCTGGGCCTCGACGTCCGGCGCCTGAAGGTCGCGGTCGTCGTCCTGGCCACCCTGGCGACGGCGGCCGCCACGGCCGTCACGGGGGTCATCAGCTGGATCGGCCTCATCGTCCCCCACCTCGTCCGCATGGCCGTCGGGGCCGACAACCGCAAGGTCGTCCCGCTCTCGGCCGCGTTCGGCGCCTCGCTCCTCATCGTCGCCGACGACGTCGCCCGGAGCGCGGCGGCTTTCGAGATCCCCATCGGGATCCTGACCAGCGTCGTCGGTATCCCTTTTTTCATCGTCCTCCTGAAAAAGTCCGGGAAGATCTGGCAATGAAGGTCCGCGTCGAGAACCTCGTCCACGCCTACCGGACCTTCACGCTCCGGGTCTCGCGGCTGGCCTTCGGCGAGGCCCGGGTGACCGCCGTCGTCGGCCCGAACGGGGCCGGCAAATCGACCCTTCTCAAGTGCCTGGCGTCGGTCCTCCCGCCGGCCCGGGGGACCGTCTTCGTGAACGGGCACGACCTGGCCGGACTCGCCGGGAAGGACCGGGCCCGCCTCGTCGGCTACGTGCCGCAGGAACCCGCCTTCACCTTCAACTACGACGTTCTCGATTTCGTCCTGACGGGGCGGGCCGCCTTCATCCCCGCCCTCTCCGCTCCCGGCCGCCGGGACACCGAGGCTGCCAGGGAAGCCCTGCGCTTCGTCGGACTGGCCGACTTCGAGCGCCGGCCATTCTTCGAGCTCAGCTCGGGAGAGAGGCGGCTCGTGCTGATCGCCCGCACGCTGGCCCAGAGGCCGGAGATCCTCCTTCTCGACGAGCCGACGACGTTCCTCGACCCGCGCCACGAGACGGAGATCATGGACCTCGTCCGGCGCCTGGCCGCGGAAATGGGCAAGACGGTCGTCGTCACCCTGCACGCCCTGGACATGGCCGTCAAGTACGCCGACGACATGGTCTTCATGAAGGGCGGCGCCGTCGTCGCTGCCGGCCCGACCGGGGACGTCCTCAGCGAGCGCCTGCTCGGGTCCGTCTATGACATCGAGATGGGCATCGTCGACGTGGGCGGCCGGCGGCTCATCGTCCGCTGAGGGTGGATTCGCGGCCGCCTGTCGGATATAATCCGTCGCTCATGGAACACGCCTCGGTACCGGACGCCGGCCGCGCGGGCGGCCCCCCCGGGCGGAGCCTCCGCGTCCGCGCGGCGGCGGCCGCCGCGCTCGCCGTCCTCTTCGGCTGCCTGTACTTCTTCGTCCGCCAGTATTTCAAGGACGGCGTCTGGCGGTTCGACCTCACGCTCGTCAACAAGTCGCTCGGCGCGGCCGCCCTGTTCCTCATCGCCCTGTCGATGGCCCTGACGGGGGCGGCGCACCTCTCCCGGCCCTGGATCCGGCGGCTGGCCTATCGGAAATATCTCGGGCTCGCCGGTTTCTGGGCGGGCGTCGCGCACGCCGCCCTCGACCATCTCGTCCTTCCGGCCGTCGGCCTCCAAGCGGAACAAGGGCCCGGCGGGCCGCTCGCGGACGCCGCGGGCCTTGCCGCGCTCGGTCTGTTCGGGGCCATGGCCGCGATCTCGAACGGCGGGGCGATGAACAGGCTGGGGCCCGCGGTCTGGAGGGGGGCGCTGCGTTGGGCCGGGTACGCCGGGCTCGTCCTGGCCGCCGGGCACGCGGCCCTTCTCAAGTGGGGGAGCTGGGCGAGATATTTCCGGACGTTCGAATCCGTCCTGCCCTCGCTCAGCCTGCCCGTCGTCGTCCTCGCCGCCGCGGCGGTCCTGCTGCGGCTGGCCGTTCGGGTCTCCGGAGCGGGGAAGCGGAAGTAGCGGCTACTTCAGCTTTTCCTGGCCCTCGAAGGCCCGGTAGGGGCTGAGATAGGACAGCGTTTCCCGGTCTTCCGGCGTCACCCGGTCGAGGACCATGCGGGCCAGGAGCTCGCCCAGGCCCGGGCCGAGCATGACGCCCTGGCCGCACATCCCCACGGCCAGCAGGTACCCCTCCAGCTCGCGGGCCCAGCCGACGATCGGGAATCCGTCCGGGGTCATGGGATAGAGGCCGCGCCAGGTCCGCCGGACCCGAAGGTTCTTGAGCCGCGGGATGAGGCGGACCATGCGGGCGGCGACCATGGGCAGGAAGGCGCTCGTCTCGCGGACGTCCGTCCCCCAGATGTTGGGGCTCGGGGTGATGCAGAAGATGACCTGGCCCGTGTCGTGCTGGTGGAAGTAGTAGTTGGTCGAGCCGGCGACGGGACGGATGTCGACGACCATGGGCTCGAGAAAGCGGGCCACGGGCTCCGTCACCGCGGCCTCGTGGGAATCGGGCCGGACAGGGACGTCGACGCCGGCCAGGGCGGCCGTCTCCGCGGCCCACGGCCCGGCGGCGTTGATCACGAACCGGGCCTCGACATCGCCCCGGTCCGTGCGCACGCCCCGGACCCGCGAGCCGTCCGTGAGCATCCCGGTGACGCGCTCGTTGAAGCGGAACTCGGCCCCGAGCTCCCGGGCGCGGCGATAGAACGCCTGGGCGGCGAGGAGGGGCGAAGCGTGGCCGTCGTCCGGGGAGAAGGTGCCGCCGACGAGGCCTTCGGGGTCGAGGTCCGGGATGACCTCCAGGAAGGCCGAAGCGTCCAGCCAGTCGATGCGGAGCCCGAACTTCTTCTGGACCTCCAGGAGGTCCTTGAGCGTCCGTTCCTCCTCGGGCCGGTAGGCCACGTAGGTGTACCCGCCCTTGTGCCACTCGACGCTGTCGCCGAAGCGCTCCCGCCAGGTCGAGAGGATCTCGAGGCTCCGCAGGCCGATGCGGATCTTGGCCGGGTCCGAATGGGAGGCCCGGATGCCGCCGATAGCCCGCTTGTTCGAGCCCTGGCCGACGCTCGGCAGCCGGTCGACGACGAGGACGCCGAGCCCCGCCTCGGCCAGGGACATGGCCGCCGGCGTGCCGACGCTCCCGGCGCCGATGACGACGACGTCGAAGGCCCTAGTCCCGGCCACGGCCCTTGCCCTCCATGTCCAGACCGGCGAAAACGCCCAGCGGCACCTCGAGGAAGAGCGGCCGCTTCGGCTGGTCGACGACCTCGGCGTCGGGCACCCCTTCCTCGCGAAAGAGCCGGCGGACGAGCGGCGTGCAGGTCTTAGCCCCGCAGGACCCCATGCCGGCCCGCGTCAGCGCCTTGATCTCGTTGATGTCCCGGACGCCCCGACGGATGAGCGCGCGGATCTCCCCGGCCGTGACGCGCTCGCAGCGGCAGACGATCGAGTCGTCGGAGGCCCGTTCGACGGCGCGGTCGAGCGCCCGGCCGGCTTCGGGGGGCTGGACCCGGATGCCGGCGATCCTCTTGGCGTATTCGCGCGGCGCCCGGACCTTGACGATGAGGGTCCTGTCGTTGGCCTTGACGGCCCGGACGGCGGCGACCTCGACCCGGCCCAGGGCGTTGCCCTCCGTATCCTCGACGACCACGGCGTCGCCGGGCTTCAGGCTGTCCTTGAGGAGCTCGAAGGGGACGGCCACGGTCGGGAACTCCCTGTCCTTGCGGTAGTCGACGATCGTGATGGCCAGTCCCGGACAGATGGCCGCGCACTTCTCGCACCCGGTGCAGCCCCGGCCGCCCTTTTCGGGGACGAACGAGGGCAGCAGGCGGATGTCCGAGGGGTCGATCCCGATGAGGCCGTTGGGGCAGACGCCGGTGCAGGGGTCGCAGGGGATCTCCTGATTGCAGTGGATGACGGGGAAGACCCCCTCTTCCGGCGCGGGCGTCCGCTCGTGGACGGTCGCCCCGGGGCGGGATTTGAGGATGTCCGCGGTCCGGGCCCACTCCGGCGATATCACGCCGACGTCGCGGCCCAGGGCCCGGGCCACTTCGAGGCCCCGGATCTTGCCGGAGAAGATGGCCGCCGAAGCCTCGGCGATCTCCTCCGCGTCCCCGGCCGCGAAGGCCGTCAGGCCGAACTCGCGGGCCTTTTCGTAGAATTCGTTGACGGGGTCGAGGCCGACGGCGATGAGGAGCGTGTCGCAGTCGAAGGACCGCTCCGTGCCCGGCACCGGCTTGAACGCGGCGTCGACGCGCGCGACGGTGACGGACTCGACCCCGTCCGTGCCGTTGGCGCTGACGACCGTGTGGGAGGTGTAGATGGGAACGCCCAGCCTGGCCAGCTTGTCGCGGTGGACCTTGTACCCGCCGCATTCGGGCAGGGCCTCGACCAGGCCGACGACGGCGATGCCGGCCTGCAGGGCGTGGTAGCCGGCGATGAGGCCGACGTTGCCGCCTCCGACGATGAAGAGCCGGCCGGTCGGCTTGACCAGGTCGCGGTTGACGAGCGTTTGGAACGCGCCCGCGCCGTAGACGCCCGGCAGCGTGTTGCCGGGAAAGGCCAGGTTCTTCTCCCGGGCGCCCGAGGTCACGAGGAGCACGTCCGGCGCGACGAGCACGTACCGCCGGCCCTCGACGAGGACGCCCACGGTCCTGTCGCTGAAGACGGCCAGCGCGGCGCTCTGGAGCCAGACGCGGACGCCGGGGAAGCTCCGGACCTCGCTCTCGAGGCGCGCGGCGATGTCGATGCCGCGCGTCCCGGCGTAGACGGCGGCGAGAGAGCCGAAGAACCGGTGCGTCTGCAGGACGAGCTTGCCCCCGAGCCGGTGCTTGTCGTCGATGAGGAGGGTCTCGACGCCGCGGCGGCCGAGCTCGACCGCGGCCGAGAGTCCGGCCGGCCCGCCGCCGACGATCAGGACGGGTACGCGGACCGTCTCGACGGGCCGCGAGGCCTCGCGGGCGGCCGCCCGGGCGTCGACGGGAGGCAGGACGGGCAGGCCGTCGACGGGCTCGACCCGGACGCCCGGCCTGACCAGCTCCATGCAGGACTTGACGGGGATGCCGTCGGCCAGGACCAGGCACTGGGCGCATTGGCCGTTGGCGCAAAAGATGCCCTGGGCGGCCCCGTCCTTGACATGGTGGCCGAAGACGCGGACTCCCGAGGCGAAGAGCGCGGAAGCCAGGGTCTCGCCCCCGAGCGCCTCCATCGGGCGGCCTTTCCAAAAGAAAGGGATGGCGGGGCGCGCCGGGACGGGCAGGATGGGGTGCTTCTCGATTCGATGCATCGTCGGCCGTTCTCCTCGCTTTGGGGGGCGCCCCGGCAAAGGGCGGTATTATAGCACGGGTAGGCATTCGCGCCAACGGTGGTATAATCGGCGCCAAGACAGGAGGTGCGACCGATGAAGAAGATCCTCACGGGGGTTCTCGCCGCGGCCTTCGCCCTGGCGCCGGCCGTCACGGCCGGCCAGAGGACGGAGAAGCCGGTCCTCCACGGAAAGGAATGGGTGGCCATCACCGGCAAGCCGCTGGCCGCAACGGCCGGGGCCCTGATCTTCGCCCGGGGCGGGAACGCCGTCGACGCCGCCTGCGCCATGCTCGGCGCCGTCTGCACCATGTACGACGTCCTGAGCTGGGGCGGCGAGACCCAAGCCCTCATCTTCAACCCCGGGACCGGCAAGGTCGTCGGGCTGAACGCCCTCGGCGTCGCCCCGACCGGGGCGACCGCCGAATTCTACAAGAGCAAGGGCTACGAGTATCCGCCCGAGCACGGCGTCCTCGCGGCCGTGACGCCGGGGACGCCGGGCGGGCTGATGATCATGCTGGCCGAATACGGGACGATGAGCCTGGCCCAGGTCCTGGAGCCGGCCATGCGGCTGGCCGAGGGCTATCCCATCGACCGGGAGACGGCCGACCGCATCGAAAGGGACAAGGACAAGATCAAGGCCTGGCCGTATGCCCGGGCGGTCCTCCTGCCGCACCTCGGCGAGGAGCGCGAGGCGCCCCGCGCCGGCGAGATCTTCCGCCAGCCCGACCTCCTCGCGACCCTTCAAAAACTGGTCGAGGCGGAGCGCCGGGCCCTGGCCTCCGGCAAGGGCCGGCGCGAGGCCATCCTCGCCGCCTACGACCGGTTCTACAAGGGCGACATCGGAGCGGAATTCGTCCGCGGCTCGGCCGAACAGGGCGGCCTCGTCACCGCGACCGACCTGGCGGCCTGGAAGGTGCGCCTCGAGGAGCCGGTCTCGACGGTATACAAGGGCGTCGAGGTCTTCAAACTGACGAGCTGGGTCCAGGGCCCGGTCATGCTCCAGGCCCTCAACATGCTCGAGACGATCGACGTCAAAGGCCTGGGCTACAACAGCGCCGCCTACATCCACACGCTCTACCAGGTCATGAACCTGGCCTTCGCCGACAGGGACTTCTATTACGGCGACCCCTATGTCCCGCCGAGCGAGCCGTTGGCGGGGCTCCTCTCCAAGACCTACGCCCGCGAGCGGGCCAGGCTCATCCGCCCGGACAGGAACGACGCCGAGGTCAAGCCGGGCGATCCTTACCCCTTCGAGGGGAAGGTCAATCCTTATCAACACCATCTCGACCGCTGGCTCGGGTGGGGCAGGGGAGAGGCCGGGAACCTCGAACCGCACTTCGAGGCGGCGGTCGAGGAGTCCTTCCGGACAGGGACGACGTCCATCCAGGCCGCCGACAAGGCGGGTTGGGTCGTCTCCGTCACGCCGAGCGGCGGCTGGATCCCCTGCGTGATCGCCGGACGGACGGGCATCGGCATGAGCCAGAGGGCCCAGAGCTTCGTCCTCGACGAGTGGAAGAACCCCTTCAACGTCATCGCCCCGGGGACCAGGCCCCGGGCGACCCTGACCCCGGGTTTGGCCCTGAAGGACGGGAAGCCGTACCTGTCCTTTGCCGTCCAGGGCGGCGACACCCAGGACCAGAACCTGCTCCAGTTCTTCCTCAACGTCGTCGAGTTCGGGATGACGGTCCAGGAGGCCTGCGAGGCGCCCAACGTCACGAGCTACCAGATGCACGACTCCTTCGCCGACCACAAGATCTATCCGGGCAAGCTCGACGTCAACGCGAAGACCCCGCCCGACGTGGTCGACGCGCTCCGCGGCATGGGCTACGCCGTCAAGGTCAGGAAGTACACCTCGGGCCCGATCAACGCCATCTTCTTCGACCGGGCCCACGGCACCTTCTGGGGCGGCAGCAGCAACTACGGCGAAGACTACGGCGTGGCCTGGTAGGCCGGCCCGGCGGCCTCCTCTCTCCGGGTGAGCGGGATTTCATCCCGGGCGGTGTTGCGCCCTGCCCCCGACCCGTATATTCTTGACGCTTCAGGAACATTACCAGCCATGACCTTCAACGAGCTCCTCAAGCGCATGGTCGAACAGAAGGCCTCCGACGTCCATCTCATCGCCGGCCTCCGGCCCGCCTTCCGCATCCACGGCGAGCTTCAGCCGCTCGAGGAGGTCGGCGTCTTCACTCCCGGCAGCCTCAAGGAGTTCGTCTACTCGGCCCTGACCCCGCGCCAGAAAGAGATGTTCGAGAACGACCCCGCCACCCGCAACGAGCTCGATTTCGGCTACGGGATCGCGGGCGTCGGCCGCTTCCGGGTCAACGTCCACGTCAGCCGGGGCAGCGTCGCCGCGAGCGTCCGGGCCCTGGCCGACCGGATCCCCGGGCTCGGGGAGCTGGGGCTCCCGGACGCCACGAAGGAGTTCATCCGGGCCAAGCGCGGCCTCGTCCTCGTCACCGGCCCGACCGGCTGCGGCAAGTCGACGACGCTCGCCGCGCTCATCGATGCCGTCAACAGGACCCGCCGCGACCACATCCTGACGATCGAGGACCCGGTGGAGTACATCCACAACTCCAAGATGTCCTACGTCACGCAGCGGGAGGTCGGGGCGACGGGCGACACGCTGTCGTTCAAGAACGCCCTGAAATACGCCCTGCGGCAGGACCCGGACGTCATCCTCATCGGCGAGATGCGCGACTACGAGACGATCGGCATCGCCATCACCTCGGCCGAGACGGGGCACCTCGTCTTCGGGACCCTGCACACGGCCAGCGCCGCCCAGACCGTCAGCCGGATCGTCGACGTCTTCCCGACGGACCAGCAGCCGCAGGTCCGGACCCAGCTCGCCTCGACCATCCTCGGGGTCGTTTCTCAAGTCCTCCTGCCGAAAAGGGACGGGACCGGGCGGGTGGCCGCCGCCGAGCTGATGCTGGCCAACGCGGCCGTCCGGAACAACATCCGGGCCGGCAAGGTGGAGGCCATCTACCAGACCCTCCAGACCTCGGCCTCCGAGGGCATGCAGACGATGGACCAGTCCCTCATCAGGCTCTGCCGCGAGAGGACCATCGACTACGAGGCGGCCAAGCCCTACATCTTCGAGCGGTCGACCCACGAGACGATCAAGGCCCTGGGCGGCGATCGCCCGAGCCCGCGCCACGCCGTCCCCGGGCCCTCCTGATTGACAATTTCCGCCCCTTTCCGATATAAGGGAGCGGGAACGACGTTCGAGGAGGTCCGGATGTTCAAAGAGTTCAAGGAGTTCGCCATCCAGGGATCGGTCCTGGACATGGCCGTCGGCATCATCATCGGCGCCGCCTTCGGCACCATCGTCAACTCGTTCGTCGAGGACATCCTGATGCCGCCCCTCGGGCTGCTGATCGGCAAGGTCGACTTCTCCAGCCTGGCCATCCGCCTGTCCGACACGGTCGCGATGAACTACGGGAAGTTCGTCAACTCGGTCATCAGCTTCCTCATCATCGCTTTCTGCATCTTCCTGGTCGTCCGGGCCATGAACCGGCTCAAGAAGAAGGCCGATGCTCCCCCGACCGAGCCGATGACCAAGGACTGCCCCTTCTGCGCCTCGGCCGTGCCGGTCAAGGCCATCCGCTGCCCGCACTGCACCTCCGAGATCAAGTAGCGCGTCGACTTCCGGCCGGCCCGGGCCGGCCGCGAGAGGCGGCCCGCGAGCCGGGGAGCGACACGCCCGGGCGGTGACGAAGGATGACCCCCAAGGAACGGATGGCGGCGGCCATGGCCGGCTCCCTGCCGGACCGGGTCCCTGTCATGTGCCAGATGAGCATCGGGCACATGCTGCTGCAGACGGGGATCCCGCCTTCGCGCTTCTGGCACTCAGGCGCCGAGTTCGCCGAGGGTCTCCTCGCGGTCCGGGCGCTCTACGGGTTCGACGGGATCCTGGTCAGCCTGCACGGCCATCCCCCGGACTGGGAGCGCCGGGTGGCCTCGACTGCGCGGGGACCCGAGGGCGAGCGGATCCGCTGGAAGAGCGGGGACGAGACCTTCTTCCCGACGGACGACCTGCCGGTCTTCCGTCCAGCGGCCCCCGTCGCGCGCCCGGAGTTCGCCCGCTTCGACCCCGCGTCCCTGCCGTCCCGCATCGGGCACATCCCCGTCTCCCAGGGGCTGCGTTTCGCCCTGGACCCCGAGCACCTTCACGACGCCGTCCTCGACGTCCTCGGGCGGGCAGGCGGCGAGTACTCCGTCCACGGCGAGGTGACCTCGCCCCTCGACTACGTTCTCGACCTCTTCGGCTTCGAACAGGCGATGGTCGGCTTCCTCGACGATCCAGGGCGGGCCGCGGCCGTCCTCGACCGGTTCACCGAGGGCCTCGTCGACCTGGCCGCGGGCCTGGCGGCGTGCGGAGCGGACGCCGTCAAGATCTCCTCGCCGTTCGCCGGGGCGGGTTTCCTGTCGAAGGCGTTCTACCGGGCCTTCGTGCTGCCCTACGAGGGCCGCATCGCCCGGGCCGTCGAAGCCCGCGGCGCCCGGGCCTACATCCACACCTGCGGCGACATCCACGACCGGCTCGAGCTCATGGCCTCTTCGGGCGCGTCGGGCATCGAGTGCCTGGACCCCCCGCCGCTCGGGCGCGTCGAGCTCGAGGACGCCAAGAGGCGCGTGGGCGGAAGGATCTTCATCAAGGGCAACGTCGACCCCGTCCACGTCCTGTTCGAGGCGGGGGCGGAGGAGGTCCGGGAGGACGCCCGCAGGCGGATCGCGGCCGGCAAACCCGGAGGGCGATACATCCTGAGCACGGCCTGTTCCATCGCCCCGCGGACGCCCCGCCGGAACGTCGCCGTGCTCGTCGAGGCGGCGGAGGAGGACGGGAGATATTGACTGGCATATCCGCCGCATCTGGGCTATAGTCGTCCCCTCGAGCTTTTCACCGAGGTGCCGCCATGAAGAAGATCGTCGTGCTGGGCGCGGGGATGGTCGGGCGGATCATGGCCCTCGACCTCGCCGGGGAATTCGAGGTCACCGCCGTCGACGTCAGCCAGGCGAACCTGGACCGGCTGGGGGGGAGCCCCGTCCGGACGCTGCGGGCCGACCTGTCGTCCCCGGCGGCCGTCCGGGAGACGGTGCGCGCCTGCGATCTGGTCGTCGGCGCCGTCCCGGGCTCGATGGGCTACGCGACCGTCCAAGCCGTGATCGAGGCGGGACGGGACGTCGTCGACATCTCGTTCTTTCCCGAGGACGCCCTGCGGCTCGACGAGAGCGCTCGGCGGGCGGGCGTAACGGCCGTCGTCGACTGCGGCGTCGCGCCGGGGATGAGCAACATGATCCTCGGCTACCACGACGCCCGCATGGCGGTCGGCCGTTTCGAATGCTACGTCGGCGGGCTGCCCTTCCGGCGGGAATTCCCCTTCGAGTACAAGGCGCCCTTCTCGCCGGCCGACGTCATCGAGGAGTACACCCGCCCGGCCCGTTACGTCGAGAACGGTCACGTCGTCGTCAAGCCGGCCCTCTCGGACGTCGAGAACATGGACTTCCCCGAGATCGGCACGCTCGAAGCCTTCAACTCCGACGGCCTGCGCTCGCTGCTCAGCACGATGAAGGTCCCGAACATGATCGAGAAGACGCTCCGCTACCCCGGCCACGCCGGGCACGTGCGGGCCCTGCGCGACAGCGGCTTCTTCGGGACGGAGGAGATCGATGTGCGAGGCCGCCGGGTCCGCCCGCTCGACGTCACGTCGGCCGTCCTCTTCAAGCACTGGCACCTCCACGAGGAGGACGACGAGTTCACCGTCATGAGGATCGTCGTCGCCGGCGAGGAGAACGGGAGGCCGAAGAGCTACGCCTACGACCTGTTCGACCGCCGCGACCGGGTGACCGGCTTCTCGTCCATGGCCCGGACGACGGGCTTCCCCGCGACCGCGGCCGCCCGCCTCGTCCTGTCGGGGGGATTCGGGAGGAAGGGGATATGCCCGCCTGAATTCATCGGGGCCGAGGAAGAGGCGTTCCGCGCCGTCATGGACATGCTCGCGGCGAGGGGCGTCGTCTACCGCCGGACGGAGCGCTGAGGCCGGGCCGGGGGACGGCCGCGGAGGTTGGCATCCCGGCCGGATTCTGTTAACCTGTCCCCGGGAGGTGAGCCCATGCCCTACAGCATCCAGGAGGTCCTCGAGCGCGTCGAGCGCTTCCCGCGGGTCGAGCTCGCCCATCTCCCGACGCCGCTGCGGAAGCTCGAGCGGCTTTCGGCCCGGCTCCGCGGGCCCGAGATCTTCGTCAAGCGAGACGACCTGACCGGCCTGGCCTTCGGGGGGAACAAGTCCCGCAAGCTCGAGTTCATCGTCCGGGACATGCTCGAGAAGAAGGCCGACGTCGTCATCACCTGGGCCGGCCTCCAGTCCAACTGGTGCGTGCAGACGGCGGCGGCGGCCCGCACGTTCGGCATCAAGCCCATCCTGGTGCTCTTCAAGCCCGTCGACACCCCGGCCACGGCCGACGGCAACCTCCTCCTCGACGTCATCCTCGACGCCGACATCCGCATCCTCGAGGCCGAGAAGGGCAAGGTGGTCAAGGCGGCCCAGGCCATGGAGGTCCTCGACGAGGCGGCCCGCGAGGTCAGGGACAAGGGGCAGCGGCCCTATCTCGTCCCCGTCGGAGGCTCCCTCGTCAGGGGCGACATGGAGCGCCCTCTCGGGGCCGTCGCCTATGCGGCCGCTTTCGCCGAGATGTTGGCGCAGATGCGGTCGGCGAACGTCGAGCCCGACTACGTCGTCCACGCCACGGGGTCCGGCGGGACCCAGGCCGGGCTCGTCGTCGGGGCCAGGGCCCTGACGAAGGACTGCCGGGTCCTCGGCGTCAGCGTCTCCGACCCCAAGGGCCCGTTCTCCGACGACGTCCTGGAGATCGCGCGGGCCACGGACGAGGCCCTGGGCCTCGGCCTCGAGGTCATGGCCGGCGACGTCGTCGTCTTCGACGAGTACCTCGGGGAGGGCTACGGCGCGGTCGACAAGGCCGTGGCCGACGTCATCCGCCTGGTCTTCCAGACGGAGGGCATCGTCCTCGACCCGGTCTACACGGCCAAGGCCATGATCGGCCTCATCGACCTCGTCAAGACGGGCTTCTTCAAGCCGACCGACAAAGTCCTGTTCATCCACACCGGCGGGACGCCGGCCCTGTTCCCGAACGGGCCGAAGATCTTCCGCTTCCTCAAGGGCTAGGCCCGGCTCAGATCAGGCGGGCCAGGGCCGCCTCGAGCCCGTCGAGGGCGACAGCGTGAACGGCGACGGGCGCCGGTCCGACATCCCCCGGCGCCTTCAGGCCGCTGCCGGTCAGGACGAGCACGTCGTCGCCCGCCCCTCCGCCGATCCGGCCCGAGGCGGCGAGTCTCTTCAGCGCGGCCAGCGTCGCCGCCGATTCGGGCTGGCAGAAGAGGCCTTCCCGCGCGGCCAGCTCCCTCTGGGCCTCGAGCAGCTCCCCGTCCGGGACCGCGAGGAGGAAGCCGCCCCGCTCCCGGACCGCGCGCAGGACCGCGTTCCCGGCCGGCGGGTCGGGGTTGGCGATGGCGTGGGCGATCGTCCGGGCCCCGTCCAGGCGCTCGAACGCGGGACGGCCCGCCTCGAAGGCCCTGACGAGCGGAGCGCAGCCTTCGGCCTGGACCCCGACGAAGAGCGGGAAGGACCGGATCAGCCCCTCGCGCTCGAGGTCGGCGAAACCGCGCATGAGGCCTAGCAGGTGTCCGCCCGAGCTCAGCGGGACGACGACCGTGCGGGGCGCGCGCCGTCCGAGCTGGAGGTAGATCTCGAAGGACGTGACCTTGTATCCCTCCATGCGGTAGGGATCGATCGAGTTCATGAACGCGATGCCCAGCCGCTTCCCGATCTCGAGGCTGGCCCGGAAGAGGGCCCCGTAGTCCCCGGCGACGGCGACGAGCCGCGGGCCGTGGATGCCGGCGGCCCGGAGCGCGGCCGGCGGGGTGCCCTCCTTGAGCAGGACGAAGGTCGGCAGGCCCGCCCGGGCCCCGTAAGCCGCCGTCGAGGCGGCCATGTTCCCCGTCGAGACGGTGCCGATCCTCCTGACGCCGAGCGAGACGGCCTTTTGGACGGCGACGGCCGTGCCGCGGTCCTTGAAGCTGGCCGTGGGGTT
>CAZFBC010000003.1:0-20444 GCA_964517245.1 uncultured Eubacteriales bacterium
ATGGGCCCGTCAAAGAAGGAGGTCCCCATGTCAAGACCGGTCATCCTGGCCGCGGTCCTGGCCCTCGCCCTGGTCGGCGCGGGCTGCGCGCCCGGCCCCAACAGCCTGGAGAGGACGGCCGACGCCGGCGGCGACACGGCCGGGTTCTTCCTCGGCCTCTGGCACGGCTTCATCTCGCCGGTGACGTTCGTCGTCTCGATCTTCACGAAGAACGTCCGCCTCTACGAGGTCCACAACAGCGGGACCTGGTACAACTTCGGCTTCGTCCTCGGGGCGGGCCTGTTCCTGAGCGGCGGCATCCTGGGCCGCAAGAAAAGAAAGTAGGTTTTGACATCCGGCCCGCCCTGCGCTAAATTGGCCTGGGTTGTCGGAACACAAGGGCCGGAACACCTCACGCCTCGAAACGAGGGAGGGGTCCGTCCCCCCGCGACCCCCGAGATCAGCGCAAAGATAAAAGGAGCGTGCCATCATGGACATCACCCCCGACCAGACCCTGGACGCCAGCGGGCTGGCCTGCCCCATGCCCATCATCAAGACGAAAAAGGCCCTCGACGGGATGCAGGTCGGCGAGGTCCTCAAGATGATCTCGACCGACCCCGGCTCCGTCAGCGACGTCGCGGCCTGGACCGGCAAGACGGGCCAGGAGCTCCTCGGCCACGAGGAGGCCGGCGGCGCCCACGTCTTCTACATCAAGAAGGTCAAGTAGGAGCGAGGAGAGGACCCATGGCAGAAGAGACCCCCAAGCGCCTGGCCATGATCGCCAGCCACGGCACGGTGGACGCCGCCTATCCGCCCTTCATCCTGGGAACGGCCGCGGCGGCCATGGACATGGAGGTGGCCATCTTCTTCACCTTCTTCGGGCTGGAGATCCTCAAGAAGGGCAAGATCGACAAGCTCAAGGTGGCCCCCATCGCCAACCCGGCCATGCCCGTCCCCATACCCAACATCGTCGGCATGCTGCCCGGCATGACGGCCGTGGCGACGGCCATGATGGGCTCCTGGATGAAGAAGGCCAAGGTGGCCAAGCTGAGCGAGCTCCTGGAGCTCTCCAAGGAGCTGGGCGTCCGGCTGATCGGCTGCCAGATGACCATGGACGTCATGGGCATCAAGCGCGACGAGCTCATCGACGGCATCGAGATCGGCGGCGCCGCGACCTTCCTCGAGTTCGCCAGCCGCAACGCCATCACCCTGACGTTCTGAGCGGAAGGAGGCCCCGATGGACGAAGACCGGATCATCGTCACGATGACGAGCGGGCCCGACACCCCGCGCCGCTGCGCCACGCCGTTCTTCATGGCCACGCTGGCCGCGGCCATGGACTACGACGTGACCATGTTCTTCACGATCGACGGCACCCTGCTCCTCAAGAAGGGGCTGGCGGAGACGATCTTCCCCAAGGCCGGCGGCAAATCGGTCGGCGCGTATCTCAACGAGGCCCTCGAGGCCGGGGTCAAGATGACCGCCTGCACGGCCTCGACGGAGCTCCACGGCCTGACCCCGGAGGACCTCATCCCCGGGGTCAAGATGGTCGGCGGCGCCACGTTCTGGCAGATGACCGACGGCGCCAAGACGGTCGTCTCGTTCTGAGACGGACGGCGCGCGAAGGAGGGAACGACATGCCGAAGATCCGAGGATGCGACCTTCCGGAGGACCTGTTCCACTACGCCGAGAAGCACGTTTGGGCCAAGCCGATGGGCGGCGCCCTCGTCCGGGTCGGCATGAACACGGTCGCCGGCAAGCTCGCCGGAGGCAAGCTCAACGCCGTCACGGTCCGGGCCAAGAACATCGGGGCCGAGATCCCGGCCGGCAAGAGCGTGGCCACGGTCGAGAGCAGCAAGTACGTCGGCCCCGTGCCGGCCCCCGTCACGGGGGTCCTCAAGCGGGCCAACGAGAAGCTGGCCGCCGACCCCAACCTGGCCATCACCGACCCCTACGGCGAGGGCTGGATCGTCGAGCTCGAGGCGGCCGACTGGGAGGCCGACAAGGCCGGCCTCCTGACCGGTCCCGACGGGCTGGCCGCCTATCAGGCCAAGCTCGAGGCCGAGAACATCTCCTGCGAATAGCCCGGGGACCCGGGCCGAAAGGGGGACAGCATGCGTGAAAGATCCGTCTACGAGCATTTGCGCGAGAACGGCCTGTCGCGGCGGGACTTCATGAAGCTCTGCGGCACCCTGGCCGCCATGATGGGCCTCGAATCGGCGGCCCCTCCCGGGGCCCTCGGGGCGGCCGCCGGCCCCAGCCCGGCGGAGGTCGTGGCCGAGGCCCTGGCCACCAAGCCGCGCCTGCCCGTCATCTGGCTCGAGTTCCAGGACTGCGCCGGATGCACCGAGGCCATCTCGCGGTCCCAGTCGCCGAGCCTGGTCAACCTGGTCCTCAACAGCATCGCCGTGGACTACCACGAGACCCTGATGGCCGCCGCCGGCCACCAGGCCGAGGCGTCCATGAAGGCGACCATGGAGGCCTACAAGGGGCGGTACGTCCTGGTCGTCGAGGGCAGCCCTACGGTCGACGCCGACGGCGTCTACTGCACGGTCGCCGGCCGGTCGAGCGTGGACATCCTCCGCGAGGCGGCCGCCGGCGCCGCGGCCGTCATCGCCACGGGCAACTGCGCCGCGTTCGGCGGCCTGCCCAAGGCCGCGCCCAACCCGACCGGGGCGTGCGCCGTCAGCGACATCGTCACCGACAGGCCGGTCGTCAACATCCCCGGCTGCCCGGCCATCCCCGAGGTCACGACCGGGACGATCGCCCACTTCCTGGTCATGGGCGCCCTGCCCAGGACCGACGCCCTGAAGCGGCCCGTGACCTTCTACGGGCACACCATCCACGACCACTGCCTGCGCCGGCCGTTCTACGAGGCCGGCAAGTTCGCCGGCGCCTTCGACGACGGCGGCGCCCGGGCCGGCCACTGCCTCTACAAGCTGGGCTGCAAGGGCCCGACGACCTACAACGCCTGCTCCTCCCTCAAGTGGGAGAAGGGCCTGTCCTTCCCGGTCCAGTCCGGCCACCCGTGCCTCGGGTGCTCGGAGCCGGGCTTCTGGGACGGCGGCGGCTTCTACAAGGGCCAGTCGGCGCCGCTCGAAAACCCGACGGCCGCGGCCGTCGGCCTCGCGGCCGGGGCCGGGATCGCGCTCGGCGCGGCGATGGCCGCGGCCAACACGGCCAAGAGGCGGAAGGCCGGAAAAGCCGAAAAGGCCGAATAGGAGGACGCCATGGATTGGACCGCCATTCTGCAATTCGTCCGCGGGCCGTTCTTCAAGATCTCGCTGCTCGTCTTCGTCGGCGGGATGACCTACCGCCTGGTCCGCGTCGTGCTCCTGGGATGGCCGCGCGACCGGGTCGAGGACCGGGGCAGCAAGTTCACAGGCGTCGTCAAGACCTACCTCAAGGGCCTGCTCGTCCTGCCCTTCATCCCCTGGGTCCAGCGGACCTTCGCCCGAAATCCCCTGACCTACCTCGCCGGGGGCCTGTTCCATCTCGCGCTCCTGGCCGTGGTCGTCTTCGGCACGCCCCACATGCTGGCCTGGAAGGCCCTGCTCGGCTTCGGCTGGCCGACCCTGCCCTTCCCCGTGACCGACTGGCTGGCCGCGATCGGCCTCGTCTCGCTCATCCTGCTCCTCGTCAACCGGCTGACACATCCGGTCCTCCGGCGCATCAGCCGAGGCCCCGTCTGGATCAGCTGGCTCATCGTCTTCCTGTCGTTTCTCACCGGGTACCTGATGACCCACCACCTCTTCTTCCGCTACGAGGTCCTCTTCAGCCTGCACATGATCGCCGTCAACGTCCTGCTCATCTGGATCCCCTTCAGCCGCGTCTCGCACTTCCTGTTCTACTTCTTCTCCCGGACGATCCACGGGGCCCAGGCGGGCAAGCGGGCCGTCAATCCCTGAGGGGAGGCACAGCATGAACGCACGATCGGCCATGAACACCTTCGTCAAGGAGACCGGCGGCTGGGTGGCCAGCCAGCTCGAGGCCTGCACCCGCTGCGGCCTCTGCGCCTCGGCCTGCCACTTCTACCAGGTGACGGACAACGTCGACTACGCGCCCGTCTGGAAGGTGGAGCTCCTGCGGCGGGCCTACGAGCAGCGCTTCACCCTCGCCGGCAAGCTCAAGCTGGCCCTGGGCCTGGACAAGCCCGTCACCGACGAGGACCTCAGGCTATGGAGCCCCCTCGTCTTCCAGGCCTGCACGGTCTGCAACAAGTGCGCCCACGTCTGCCCCATGGGCATCCAGCTCGGACCGCTGATCCACGATGTCCGGGCGGCCCTGACGGCGGCCGGCGTCGTGCCCGAGGACCTCCGGGCGGCGACCGTGAAACAGGACGAGATCGGCAGCCCCCTGGGCGTCACCGACGACGCCTGGTCGGAGCGCGTCGACTGGATCGCCGAGGAGTGGGAGGTCGAGATCCCCAGGGACGTCAAGGGGGCCGAGACCCTGGTCGTCTTCTCGTCCATCGAGCTGATGAAGTTCCCCGAGAACCTCGTCGCCGTGGCCCGGATCATGAAGGCGGCCGGCGAGAAATGGACGGTCAGCTCCAAGGGCCGCGAGGTCGTCAACTTCGGCTACTTCGAGGCCGACGAGGCCATGACGAAGAAGTTCCTGGGCCGGGTCTTCGACGCGGCCAGGGAGCTCGGCGTCAGGCGGATCATGGTCAGCGAGTGCGGCCACGCCTACGACGCCTTCCGCTGGACGGCGGCCAACATCATGGCCGTGCCCAAGGGCGTCGAGGTCACCCACGTCGTCCGCCTGGTCTACGACTTCTGGAAAGCGGGGCGCATCAAGCTGAAGAAAGGCGCCTACGACGACGGCACGGTCACCTTCCACGACTCCTGCAAGATCCAGCGGCGCGGCGGCCACATCAAGGAGCCGCGGGAGCTGCTGGCCTGGCTGGCGCCGAAGGCCTTCAAGGAGATGTCGCCGGCCAGGGAGCAGGCCCTGTGCTGCGGCGGCGGCGGCGGGGTCATCTCCATCAAGGAGGCCGACTCCCTGCGCTTCGCCGCCTTCGGCCAGAAGGTCGACCAGATGAAGGCGGCCGGGGCGAAGTCGGTCTGCATGGTCTGCAGCAACTGCCGCCTCCAGTTCACGGAGGGCGTGGCCCACTACAAGGCCGACGTCCAGGTCCGCGGCCTGACCGACATGGTCTCCAAGGCCATGGAATGAAGGGAGGGTTGACATGGCATCTTTCACTCTGACCCCCGTCGAGAAGGGCATCCTGCGCTGCCGGCACACGGGCCGCTTCACGCCCCAGGACATCCAGACGCTGGCCGGCTTCCTGAGGGAATACAACGGCAAGCTCCTGATCGACCTCACCGGGGCCGACGCCGGGGAGTGCTCGCGCCACATCAAGCAGTTCCGGCCCATGATGCCGGTCGCCGCCGTCTTCGGCGCGCCGATCGACCCCGCCATCCTGGCCATCGACAAGAGCTACTACGCCAACGAGGTCCAGATGTTCGGGACGGAAGAGGAAGCCCTGGCCTGGCTTCGGAACCAATAGGAGCCCCCCATGAGTCAGCGCATCGTCATCGACCCCATCACCCGCATCGAGGGCCATCTCCGGATCGAGGCCGCCCTCGACGCGGAGAACGCCGTCACCGGGGCCTGGTCCTCGGGGACCATGGTCCGCGGCATCGAGACCATCCTCAAGGGACGCGACCCCCGCGACGCCTGGGCCTTCGCCCAGCGCGCCTGCGGCGTCTGCACGACCCTGCACGCGGTCACGTCGGTCAGGGCCGTCGAGGACGCCCTGGGCATCAAGGTCCCCCGGGCGGCCAACCTCGTCCGCAACATGATCCTGGCCCAGCAGTACGTCCACGACCACGTCATGCACTTCTACGTCCTGCACGCCCTCGACTTCGTCGACGTCGTCGGGGCGCTCAAGGCCGACCCCAAGAAGACCTCCGACATCCAGCAGTCGATCTCGGCCTGGCCCAACTCGTCGCCGCACTACTTCGCCGACGTGCAGAGGAAGGTCCAGGCCATCGTCGCGAGCGGCCAGCTGTCGCTCTTCAGCCACGGCTACTGGGGCCACCCGGCCTACAAGCTGCCCCCGGAGGTCAACCTCCTGGCCGTGGCCCACTACCTGGAGTGCATCGACTGGCAGTCCCAGGTCACCAAGATCCACACCATCTTCGGCGGCAAGAACCCGCACCCCAACTTCCTCGTCGGCGGCGTCCCCCTGCCGATCGACATGGACAACGACCAGGCCCTCAACGCCGAGAAGCTCTCGGTCATCGCCGACTCCATCAAAAAGCTCAACGACTTCGTCGACATGGTCTACATCCCCGACCTGCTGGCCGTCGCGCCCTATTATCTGGATTACGCCGGCCTGGGCGAGGGGCTGGGCAACTTCCTGACCTGGGGCGAGTTCCCCGAGGGCGACATCGACGACCTCGACAAGCTCGTCGTGCCCCGCGGGGTCATCCTCGACCGGGACCTCGGCCACCTCGTCGTGCCCGACCCGGACGACTTCGACAAGATGAAGGAGTACGTGGCCCGGTCCTGGTACAAGTACGGGGCGGGCGACGGCATCGGTCTCCATCCTTACAAGGGCGAGACCGCGTTCAACTACACGGGGCCCAAGCCGCCCTACGAGCGCCTCGAGGTCGAGGGGAAGTACTCCTGGCTCAAGGCGCCGCGCTGGAACGACGTCCCCATGGAGGTCGGCCCGCTGGCCCGGGTGCTGGTCCTGTTCGCCTCGGGCCACAAGCCGACCGTCGACCTCGTCCACACGGTGCTCGACGCCCTCAAGGCGCCGGTCTCGGCGGTCTTCTCGACCCTCGGCCGGACGGCGGCCCGGGCCATCGAGACCAAGGTCTTCGGCGACCTCCTGCCCAAGTTCTACGGCCAGCTCGTCGCCGAGATCAAGGCCGGCAACACGGCCACTTTCGAGGGTAGCAAATGGGAGCCGCGGACCTGGCCGAGCCACGCCGAGGGCTTCGGGTTCACCGAGGCGCCGCGGGGGGCCCTGGGCCACTGGATCGTCATCGACGGCGGCAAGATCTCCAATTACCAGATGGTCGTCCCGACGACCTGGAACGCCTCGCCGCGGGATCCCAAGGACCGGCCGGGGGCCTACGAGGCCTCCCTGGTCGGGACGAAGCTGGCCGTCCCCGACCAGCCGCTCGAGATCCTGAGGACCATCCACTCCTTCGACCCCTGCATGGCCTGCGCCGTGCACATGGTCGACGCCAGGGGCGAAACGGTCGCGGAGGCGGGCACGGGCTTCAACGTCGTCGTCGAGCCCTGAGCCGCGGCATGGAGGCGGGAACGGGGGCCCGGAAGATCGTTCTCGGCCTCGGCAACACGCTGAACCGGGACGAGGGGCTCGGCGTCGCGGCCCTCGAGCCGCTCCGGGAGCGCCTGGGAGGAAGGCGCGGGGACGTCGAGATCCTCGACGGCGGGGTGCTCGGCCTGGACCTCCTGCCGCTCGTCGAGTCGTGCAGTCACCTGCTGCTCGTCGACGCCGTGGACGCCGGCGCGGCGCCGGGGACGGTGGTCGAGCTGACGAAGGACGAGATCCCCCTTTTCGCCAAGCGCAAGCTGTCGTGGCACCAGCTGTCCTTCCAGGAGGTCCTGCAGCTGGCCGCGGTCCGGGAGAAGCTCCCCGGCCGCCTGCATCTCGTCGGGGCCCAGCCGGCGGACATCTCTATCGGGCTCGGCCTGAGCCCGGAGGCGGCCGCGGCCCTGCCGGAGATCGCCGACCGGGCCGTCCGGGTCCTCGAGTCGTGGGGGCTCGTCTAGCGTGAAGGCCATCCGGCTCCTGGACCTGGGCACCGTCCCCGCGGTCCGCTCGCAGACCTGCTACCACGCGGTGGCCCACGCCATGACGGAGGCGACGCCGGACACGATCATCCTCGTCAGTCCCGCCGAGCCCTACGTCTGCGTCGGCTTCCACCAGGACCCCGACACGGAGGTCGACCGGGACTACTGCCGGGAGCGCGGCCTGCCCGTCTACCGGCGCGAGGTCGGGGGCGGGGCGGTCTATCTCGACCGCGGCCAGGTCTTCGTCCAGTGGATCTTCCGGCCCTCGTCCCTGCCGGCCGACGTCGCCGAGCGCTTCCGCGTCTACGTCGAGACCCTGGTCCGGACCTACCGGGCCATCGGGATCGAGGCCGAATACCGGCCGGTCAACGACATCCACGTCCGGGGGAGGAAGATCGGCGGGACCGGGGCGGCCGGGATCGGCCGGGCCGAGGTCGTCGTCGGCAGCTTCATGTTCGACTTCGACAAGGCGACCATGGCCCGGGTCCTCAGGGTGTCGTCCGAGAAGATGCGGGACAAGGTCTTTCAGAGCCTCCAGGACTACATGACCACGATCGGCGACGAGCTGGCCGCGCCGCCGTCGCGGGAGCGGGTGGCGGCGATCTACGTCGAGGAGTGCGCCCGGGCGCTGGGGGCCAGGCTCGACCCCGGCGAGTGGACGGAGGCGGAGGAGGCCAAGGCCCGGGAGCTCGACGAGCTCTTCGTCACCCCGGAGTGGCTCGGCGAGAAAGGCGCGGCGCGGCGGCCGGGCGTCAAGATCCACGAGGACGTCCACGTCCGCGAGGCGGCCTTCAAGGCGCCGGGCGGGCTCGTGCGGGTGACGGCGCGGCTCAGGGCGGGGCGGATCGACGACGTCTCGTTCTCGGGAGACTTCACGGTCCTGCCGCGCGAGGCGGTCGCCGAGGTCGAGGCGGCGCTCCGGGGCGCGCCGGCCGAGGCCGGGGCGGTGCTCGAGGCCGCCCGGACGGTCTACGGCGCCCGGGCCGTCCAGTCGCCGGGCCTCACGCCGGACGACTGGGCCGCCGCCTTCGCCCAGCTCTTCCGGTGACACCCCTTCTCGGCACGTTGAATTCCCGCGCCGAACGGAACGCGCCTGCGGGCGGCCGGCGAGCGTCCCGGGTTGCGCGTCGCCGCATTTGTGCGCATAATGCAGGCATGAACATCGCGGTTTTCGACGGCGGGCCGGGCGGCGCGCGGGGCGCCGGGTGCCGGAAGATCGCGGCCGCGTTCGCGGGCGAGGCCGGGGCGCGCGGCGACGCCGTCACGGTCCTGGAGCTCGACGGGCTGACGATCAAGCCCTGCCTCGGATGCTTCGCCTGCTGGGTGAAGCACCCGGGCCTCTGCGCCGTCAAGGACGACGCGGAGCGGGTCCTCAGGGCGATGGCCGCGAGCGACGTCCAGGTCTGGATCACCCCGGTGACGTTCGGCGGGTACGGGCCGGCCCTCAAGAAGGCCCTCGACCGGCTCATCCCCAACATCCTCCCCTTCTTCGCGATGCGGCAGGGCGAGGTCCACCACCCGCCGCGCTACGAGAGGCGCCGGAGCCTGTTCGCCTTCGGGACCCTCCCCGGACCGGACGGGGAGGCGGAGCGGATCTTCCGTCACCTCGTCGGGAGGAACGGGCTCAACCTGGACAGCGTCCTGACCGAGTCCGTGATCGTCTACGAGGGCGAGGAGGCGGGAGCGGCGGGGCGCGCCAGGGAGCTGCTCGACGCGGCCGGAGGGGCGGCGTGAAGGCCCTCGTCCTCGTCGGCAGCCCGCGGGGCAGGGGCAGCACCTCGAACGCCCTGGCCGCCCATTTCCGGCGGCGGCTCGAGGCGGCCGGCGCGACGGCGGAGGAGATGACCGTCGCCGCGGCCCTGGCGTCCACGGAGGGCCAGCACCGCCTGCACCGGGCGTCGGACGAGGCCGACCTCGTCGTCGTCTCCTTCCCCCTCTACGTCGACCAGCTCCCGGCGCCCCTGGTCCGGGCGCTCGACCTCGTCGCCGAGCGCCGGAAAGGCGGCTTCGCGGCGACGCCCTGGTCCGGGCCCCTCCGCCAGAAGCTGGCGGTCATCGTCCAGTGCGGCTTCCCCGAAAGCCATCAGAACCGGCCGGCGGTCGACATCATGCGGCTGTTCGCCCGCGAGGCCGGCTTCGAATGGGCGGGGGCGCTGGCCATGGGCATGGGCGGGGCGATCTCCGGGCGGCCGCTCGAGAAGGCGGGAGGCATGGCCCGGAACGTCGTCCGGGCCCTCGACCTGGCCGCCGCGTCGCTCGCCGCGGGCGGCGACGTCCCGGAGGAGGCCGCGCGCCTGATGGCCCGGCCGCTCATGCCCAGGTGGATCTACAACCTGGCCGCGAACTGGGGCTTCCGCCGCCAGCTCGGGAAGCACGGCGCCCGCAAGCGCGCCGCCGACCGCCCCTACGCATAACGAAGGGACAAATTTCCTATTTCAGATCGACCGTCTTGGCCGGGCCGTACTGGATCCCGTTGAACAGGAGCTTGAAGGTGCCGTGCGGCTGGCCGCGGAAGGCGATCTCGGGCCCGTAGAGGAACAGCTTCCCCTTCCCCATCTTGGCCTCGGCGACCTGGACCGTCCGCTTGAGGTAGGACTCGCCCCAGGCCCAGCCGCTCCTCAGGAGCCGGCCGTCGTCGAACCAGACGACGGGGCTGATGCCCCTGAGCCCGGCGTCGGGCGGGAGCGTCCAGGCGGGCGTGTTGTCGTAGAAGACGTCCGCCGTCTCCGGCATGCCGTAGGCCAGCGGATGGCCGGGGTCGACCCGCGCCCGCAGGATGGAGCCGGGCACGTAGAACTTCTCGGACCGCAGCGGCGTCTCCGTTCCGTCCTGGGCCCTTTCGACCAGGGCGTTGGCCAGCGGCAGCCCGAAGTGCTCGGCCAGGACGCAGGCCGAATCGAGGGCCAGGACGGTCCCGCCCGCCTCGATGAACCGCCGGATGACGGGGACCGTCTTCTCGAGCGTGACCCGCCCGACGCGGTCCTTGTACGCTTCGGGCAGGTTGGCCGGGACGGGCTGCTGGTACCCCCTCCCTCCGCCCGCCCCTCCCTGACCCGCGGTCTGGACCCGCGGTATGGAGCCGCCGACGAAGACCAGCGCGTCGTATCTGGCCTCGAGCCCGCCCGCGTCGAGCTCCTGGGCGAAGACGAGCTTGTACGGGAGCTCGAACTGCTCGAAGAGCCAGCGGATCCAGCCCGAGGCCATCGAGCCGCCGTACTGGTCCCACAGCCCGACGCGGACCGGCTTCAGCGCCAGGGCCGGGCCCTTGGGCGCGGCCGACACGGCGTCGACGTCGATGCCCTTGTCCCGCGCCGCCTTCCTCAGGATCTCCGCCGCCTGGGCCGACGCCGGCACCCAGACCGTCCCGGCCGGCCGCGGCTTCCCGTCCGCCCTGAAGGCCGCCGTCGTCCGGAAGACCTTGGCCCCGGCCGCGAGCAGCCGGTTGACCGCGATGAACGTGTCGTTGACCCGGGGGTCGAGCAGGTACCCGGCCGCGCCCGCCCGCGCCGCGAACCGCCCGGGAGGCGGCGCGGTCACGCCGCCGACCGCCTCGAACGGCCCGTCGAAGCCGTCGAGGACCCGGTCGAAGGCGACGCCCATCTGGTAGGCCAGCGTCCACCCGGCCGCGTCGTAGGGGGGCCGCGGCGGGCCGCCCGGGTACGGGATGTCGTTCGGGTGGTCCTGCGGCTCGAACATGGTCAGCACGTGCGGCCGGAACGCCTGGGCCGTCAGCACGACGTAGGACCCCCTGGGGTACGGCTTCCCGGCCGCGGAGAAGTCCGCCGTCGCCCGGTGGACGGTGACGCCGCTCTCGATGAGGGCGTTGACGAGCTTCGTCGCCGTCGGGAAGTCGGCCTGGTCCGAGGGGATGATGTAGCCCCGCGGGTCGCGCGCGGCCTGGTCGAAGATGGCTTCGTAGTACTTGAGCTCGACGCCCCCGGCCCGGCCGAACCCGACCCGCTCGCCGGCCGGCGGCCCTTGCGCCCCGGCCTGGCCCTGGGCCCGGGCCGCCGCCCGGTCCTTCTCGACGGCCGCCTGGACCGCGGCGATCGTCGCCGGCACGACGGTCCACGAGTCGCGGCCGCCCCGCTCGACGGCGTTCCGGCCCATGAGGTAGCGCCGGTAGAGGAAGTCCTCGCGGTGCTTCGAGGCGACGTCGAGGATGGCCATGTCGGCCGTGATCGCGTACTCGACCGACTGGCGGAAGTGCCACTTCCCCGGCGCGACCGGGTAGGGGTAGTCGTGCTTCGGCAGGAGCCGCTCGGGGATGAAGGGGATGTCGACCGGCGTGGGGTTGCCGATCGTCTCGGTCAGGATGCCGATGACGTTGTGGAAATAGCCCGTGCTCCGGAGGCCGCCGTTCCACCAGGTCGAGTAGCCCGCCCCGGACCTCATGGTCGCGCCCGGCTTGCCCTCGGTGACGAAGCGGTTGTGCATGGACGCGGAGACGAGGTCGAGCCCGACCGGGATGAGCGGGTCGAAGACGTAGTTGAAGGGGTCGCGGAAGGGCGGCGCGAAGAGCACCGTGCCGGCCGGCCCCGTCTGGTGGTGGTTGTAGAGGATCTGCGGGTGCCACTCGACGAAGAGCTGGCGGCTCATGGCCTTGGTCTCGGCCTGGGTGTTCATGTAGAAGTCGCGGTTGTTGTCGTGGCCGATGTATTTCTGGTAGAGGACGGGGACCCCGCTCATCGACCTCTTCGACGGCTCCTTCTCGCGTGCGTACCAGCCGGCCACGAGGTCGAGCCCGTCGGGGTTGGCGGGGACGGCCAGCAGGACGACGTCGTCGAGGATGCGCAGCGTCTCGGCGTCCGTGCCCGCGGCCATCCGGTAGACGAGCTCCACGAGCTGCTGCGACCCGAGGATCTCGGTGGCGTGGAGCCCGCCGTCGATCCAGACGACGGCCCGGCCCTCGGCGGCGAGCGCGCGCGCGTCGCCGTCGGTCAGGCTCTCGGCCAGGGCCAGGCGCCGCGAGATGTCCTTGAGGCGGGCCAGGCGGGCGTGGTTGGCCGGCGAGGTGACGACGGCCATGATCATCGTCCGGCCCTCTTCGGTCCGGCCGATGTCGACGATCCGGACGCGGTCCGATTCGGCGGCGAGCTTCGTCCAGTAGGCGACGAGCCCGCCGTAGTCGACGAGCTGGTAGTCGTCGCCGATCGAGAAGCCGAACTGCTCTTTGGGCGTGGTGACGCGGTCCGCGGGAGCGGCGGCGGCCAAGGCCGGCGCCGCGGCGAGCGCGAAGACGAGGAGGGCGCCGGCGACGGCGGCCTCGAAAAGGGAACGGGGGCGGGATCCGGATGGCACGGCGATAGTCTCCTTCCTTCTGCGACGTTCTACCAGAGGCCCGGCACGAGCCGGAACGGCACGGTCTCGGCGTACTCCTCGTACCAGAGGAGGTCCCTCTTGAGCATGCGGTCCTCGAGCCCGGCCCGGACGACGAGCATGACGGCGGCCAGGGCCGCGGGGACGAGCCCCCAGTACGAGCCGAGGACGAGCGGCGTCGCGAGCCCGTACAGCAGGCCGCCGAGGTAGCCGGGGTGGCGGACGAAGCGGTAGGGGCCCTCGCGGCAGACGACCTGGCCCCGGTCGGCCTGGATGCGGGCGACGCTCGAGAAGAACGGGTTGACCTTCTTGGCCCACAGGAACAGCCCCTGTCCCGCCAGGAAGACGAGGAGGGACAGGAGATAGAGGGCCGGTTCCGGGGACGGGCCCCAAAGGCCCCGGCCGGCGTCCAGGCCGGCCACGATGACCGCCGCGAAATAGAGCGGCGTCGAGAGCAGGAAATAGCCCTTGTCCCACCGCTTCATGCCCCGGCCGGGCCGGAGCCGCTCGGCGACGAGGCCGCGGTCGTTCCGGAGCAGCCAACCGGAGAGCAGGACGACGGCCAGGCTGAGGGCGGAAAACACCCAGCCCTGCCAGTAGTCGAGGCGGCCCGCGGAGAGGAAGACGAGGCCGGCCATCACGGCCAAGCCGGCGGCGCTGCGGACCCAGAGCGGGAGCAAGAGCTTCATGGGACAAGCACCATTATCGGGCCTGGGCCCGAAACATGCAATGTCTGTCGGTCGCCGGCCGGATCACGTCTTGGCTTCGCCGAGGACGACGCGGAAGCCGGTACACGCCGCGGCGGCCGCCGTCCGGGCCTTCGGGTCGGCCGGCTGGTCGGCGCTCCCGCCGACGGCCTTGCCCGTCCCGTCCTTCGCCGCGACCCACTCGGCGGCGTTCCCGCCGAGGTCGAAGACGGGCTCTTCGCCGTCCTTCGCCGCCGCCGCGAAGCTGCCGACCTCCTTGAGGAGCGCCGCCGGGCCGCCGAGCTTGTCGATCGCCGGGCCGAGGCGCCGGACGTCGTCGGGGTTCGGGGCGTACCCGGCCCAGCGGTCGAGGGTGTTCTCCCCGGCCGCTCCTTCGTAGAGCCCGGCCGCCTCCTCCTCGGTCGGCAGCCGCCAGGCCCGGCCGGTCAGCTTCGCCAGCCAGGCGGCGTAGGCGCGGGCCTGGGCGAAGGTCACGCCCGTCGCGGGGAAGTTCTCCGTCCCCGGGGCCGGCCGGCGCGAGCCGTCGAAGGCCGCGAACTGGGCCCGGGTGACCTCGAAGCGGGCCACCTCGAGCCCTCCCCTTCTGACGGCCTCGGGGACGAGCGTCCCAGCCGGGCCGGCCTTGACGCCGTAGCGCGCGCCGACCCGGGCGAAGCCCTTCCGCAGGACCGCCAGGCCGAGCGGCGAGTCCTTCTTCAGGGCCTCGTTCTCCGCCTTTTCCGTCTTGAAGAACCAGCGGTCGAACCAGGCCATCTCCTCCTCGAGCTTGCGCAGCTGGTGGGCGTAGACCTGGAGCGTGTGCGGCTCGCCGGGGAAGAGCAGGAACTTCACCGGGACCTTGTCCAGGTGGTAGAGGGCCCGGTAGTGGGTCCAGCCCTGGCTCGTCGGGACGTTGCGGTCCTCGGTGCCGAAGAAAATGATGGTCGGGGCCTTGACCCTGTCCATTTGGAAGAAGGGCGAGAGGCGGACGTAGAGGTCGGGGTCCTCGAGCGGCGACTTGCCGAAGTAATAGGCGTCGAAGGACTGGCCGAAGTCGACGTTGGCCCAGTCGCTGATGAACTCGATGTCGCCGGCGCCGGCGGCCACGACCTTGTAGCGGTCGGGGTTGGCGATCGACACGGCGATCGACAGGATGGAGCCGTTCGACCAGCCGAAGGTGCCGACGCGGTCCGGGTCGACGAGGCCGCGGGCGATCAGGGCGTCGACGCCCTTCTCGATGTCCTCGACCGGGTACTCGTAGTACTTGCCGCAGCAGATGGACTCGACGAAGGCGAGGCCGTAGTTGGCGCTGCCGTGGTAGTTCGGCTTGAGGATGAAGGCGCCGCGCTGGCTGACGAGCTGGTGGGCGTAGGCCCAGCCCTCGTCCCACGCGTCCAGGTCCATGCTGGCCGGCCCGCCGTGGGGCGCCGTGAGGAGCGGGTAGGTCCGGCCCTCGACGTAGCCGTGCGGGTAATAGAGGAGGCCCTCGATCTCCTCGCCGAGGGCGCCCGTCCAGCGGACGATCTCGGTCCTGGCCACGGCCTTGTTCTTGAGGCCGGGGTTGAGGTCGCTGACGGCGACGGGGCCGGCGAGCGTGTGGCCGTCGAGCGCCGCGCGGTACCACTGCGTCGGCCGGCTGGCCGTCGAGTGCTCGTAGACCATGACCCTGGCGTCGCGGCTGACGGCGAAGCCGAAGAGGTTGCGGACGTGCTCGCCCTCGAGGTCGGCGCGGGTCCAGGCCGCCGGGCCCGTCTTGACGTAGCGGGCGGGGCGGAACCGGATGCCGTCCGCCAGCGAGGCGATGAAGCCGTCCGGCGTCGGCTCGAACTGGAAGCCCAGGCCGTTGGGCCAGCCGAGGTCGACCTCGGCGTCCCGGCCCGAGGCGATGTCGTAGTAATGCAGGCGCGTGACCGAGGCCGTGAAGAAGCGCGGGTCGGAGGAATAGGGCGCGGCGAAGTAGAAGCCGGCGCCGTCGGCGGCGGGGCGGACGGCCGCGGGGACGACGCGCCGGCCGGCCAGGATCTCCCGGCTCGTCCCGGCGGCGAGGTCGTGGACGAAGACCCGGGGCAGGACCTTGTGGTCCCACTCGAAGCTGAGGGACCGGCCGTGGACGGCCAGGGCGGTCGCGCCGTCCGGGGTCGCGGCCCAGGCCTGGATGAAGTCCGCGTTGTCGGTCAGGCGGACGATCTTGCGGTCCTTGACGGAGAGCTTGTAGAGGCGCACAGGCGGCTCGTGGCCGACGTCGTCGACGACCCGGGTCGCGTCCTTCCTACGTTTGAGCTCCTGTTCGTAAAAGGCCGGGTCCTCCTGGGCGCTGAAGACGACGGCGCCGTCGCCGGCCCAGGCGAAGGCCTGGACGCCGCGGGCGAGCCCGGTCAGCGGGTAGGGCTCGCCGCCCTGGAGGCTCATGAGCCAGAGCTGGGAGCGGGAGAGGTCGGGATTGGGCTTGGGCAGGGGCTTGGTGCTCAGGAAGACGATGGAGGCGCCGTCGGGGGACCAGCGGGGGCGGGCGTTCGTGTCCGTGCCGCGGGTCAGCTGGACCTCCCGGCCGGTCCCGAGGTCGGTCAGCCAGAGGTTCGAGACGCGGGCGTTCGTGTCCGGGTCCATCCGGGCCCGGGACGAGACGAGCCTTGTCCCGTCCGGGGAGATCTCCCCGTCCGCGACCGTCTCGGCGAGGAGGATGTCCTCGGCCGTCCAGCGCTCGCCGGGCCGTCCGGCCCGGGCCGCGTCCGGGGTCGCGGCGAGGATCGTGCCGCAGGCGAGGGCCATGGCGATGACGATGGCCCATCCGGTCGGAAACGGTCCCTGTGATCCCTGAGTTCTCACGCGTCACCTCGCTCGTGGGATGGAAGGGAGGATTCTTCCACGGTTCGGGCGGAAATTCAATATCCGGCGAAGACGGCCGACAAAAAAGGTGACGATTTTCGCATTCCGGAGAGGAGGTCTGTCCGATGTTCATCAAGCGCATCCTTCGGCCTGTCCTGGTGCTGACCCTCGCCGCGTTCGTCCTCGCGACCGCCGGCTTCGGGCAGACGCGCCGCCACGACGTCTCGCTGGGCTTCGGAGTCCTGTCGAGCGACCAGCTCGTGGACATCTTCGGCGACGTCGCGGCTATCATCATCACGCTCGGCACGTTCAGCAAGCACGATATCCACTACTCCGGCGTGCCGTTCCTGACCTACCACCACTCGAGCAACTCCCGCTTCGGGTACGGGGTGGCGGTCGGCGGGTACAGCTCCCGGGGCGACCTGCGCGTCCTCGACGAGATCGTGGGCACGTACACGGAGCGGAACTCCATCGGCGCCGTCGAGCTCGACTACCACTGGATCATGCGGAACGGCTTCCAGGTCTATTCCGGGGCGGGCTTCGGCGTCCGGTACCGCCGGGGCACCTACACCACCGGGGAGACCCAGACGACCGACAAGCTCCTGCCGACGTTCCACATCAACGCCCTCGGGGTTCGGTTGGGACGGAAGGTCGGGTTCTTCGCCGAGCTCGGAGCCGGGTACAAGGGCATGATCTCGGCCGGGCTCAACGCCCAGTTCTAGGCGCCGCGGGGAGGGGGCTCAGACGCCGAGGCGTCCGGTGAGCCTGAAATAGACGTCGGCGAGGATCTCGTAGCGGACGGTCCAGTAGAGGCGGCGGTCCGGGTCGAGCGATTCGCAATCCTGCATTTTCCGGGCCGTCTCCTTCTCCGTCCCGACCCATTCGGCGACCTGGTCGACCATCGGCTTGTGTTCTTCGACGTTGATCATGGTGGTTCCGGCGGGACGCCGCTCAGGCCGGATGAGGAGGTTCGGCGGCCGGGACCCGCATGGAGATCCCGGCCGCCGCGATCGCGAGAGCCCGGTGTTCGACCCTGCGCTCGTTCGATGCGTTCTCGATCCGCCCTTTTGCTGCTTCCACTTTTTTCTTCCTGTGCGAAAGAATATTGCATAATCGATGCCAAGTGATAAGTCATTCATTAATAACATTTTACTTCGATATGGCGGCCCGGAAAACGGACAATATTGTCGGTGCGGCGACAAAATTGTGCCTAAATGGCCCATAATCCGGACAATCCGGCCTTATATGCGACTAAAAATATGTCCTTCTTTTACGGGCGAACGGGAAGAAAAATGTCGAAAAGCTTTCTGCTGGGTTTGATGATCATCCTGACCGCGACGGCATCGGCGGCGGCCGCGGCCGGGCCCGTGACGCGACAGGCGCAGGAACAGGAGCAGGCCCGGGTCCCCGATGACGAACGGAAGGCCGCGGAGGCCCGGTGGCTGGCCGCGCGGGAGAGCGCCGAGCGGAAGGTCCGGGAGGGGAACTACGTCGCGGCGCTCCAGTATTACCTCGAATACACGTCGCAGGCCGAGAAGATGGGCCGGCCCGGGCTGGTGGCCTGGGGCAAGAACAACGCGGCCCATATGATCATCAGGATGCACATCGAGGACCCCAGCTTCGACCTCGCGCCGGCCAAGAAAATGCTCGAGGAGGGCCTGTCCATCGCCGGGGCGACGGAGGAGTGCCGGGAGGCCCTCGCCCGGAACCTCGAGTACGTCACCTCCTTCCTGAGATAAGAAAGAAGGGCCCTGGTCCCTTCTTTCTTGTCGACTCCGACAACCAACGAGCTTGCCGCCGCGTCCTTTCTGCCTTAGGATTGATCCCAGGAGGTCCACCATGAAAAGAACGCTCAGGCTGTCGTTCGCCGGGCTCGCCGTGCTGGCCGCTCTCGCGGCCGTCTCCCCCGCTCTCGCCGCGGCCGGTCCGGGCGCCTGTCCCGGCCCCGCCGAGGAAGCCGTCAAGCGGGCCCCCACGGTCGAGGACCTCATGGCCTTGAAGTCCGTCGGCGCCGCCCGCATCTCCCCGGACGGGCGGCGGGTCGCCTACACGGTCACGGAAACCGATCTCGAACAGGACGCCTACGTCAGCCAGATCTGGCTCGTCGACGCCGCTTCGGGCAAGGCGATCCAGCTCACCCGCGGCAAGAAGTCGTCCGGCGGTCCGGCCTGGTCGCCCGACGGCGCGTGGATCGCGTTCACGTCGAGCCGGGCCGACGACAAGTCCCAGATCTTCGTCATCAGCCCCGACGGCGGCGAGGCCGTCCAGCTGACCAAGTGCGAGACCGGGGTCGGCGGGTTCGACTGGTCCCCCGACGGCCGGGCGATCGCTTTCACCGCGAACGACCCGGTGCCGGAAGAGGCCAAGGCCCGCAAGGACCGCTACGGCGACTTCGACGTCGTCCGCCGCGAATACACGCATTCCCACCTCTACACCCTGGACGTCGCCGAGGCCCTGCGCTCGCCCCAGCCGGGCAAGCGCCGGACGGCCGGGAAGGATCTCACCGTCGGCGGCTTCGACTGGTCGCCCGACGGCGCGAAGATCGCCTTCAGCGCGACGGTCAACCCGGACCTCATCCAAGGCGGCACGTCGGACATCTACGTCCTCGACCTGGCCGACGACAAGGTCCGCAGGATCGTCGACCAGGCGGGGCCCGACTCCTCTCCCCTGTGGTCGCCCGACGGCCGGACGATCCTCTTCTCGAGCGCCATGGGAAAGGCGGTCTACTTCGCCCGGAACACGCGGCTGGCCGCCGTCCCGGCCGGAGGCGGCGCCGTCCGGTCGCTGACGGACGCCTTCGACGAGAACCCCTACGCCGTGGCCTGGAACGGGGACGGGATCTGGTTCTCCGCCTCGCAGAAGACGGCCGGGCACCTCTTCCGGCTCGACCCCGCCTCGCTCGGGATCGAGCGGGTGAGCGCCCCGGACCGGGCCGCCGTCTCCGGCTTCTCGTTCTCGCGGGACGGCCAGCGCGTGGCCTTCGTCAGCCACTCCGCCGAGACGACGGGCGAGGTCGGCGTGTCGGGCCTCGCCTGGGAGCCGCGCATCCTGACCGACTTCGGCGCGCAGGTCGACAGATTCGTCCTGGGGACGCGCGAAGTCATTTCCTGGAAAAGCAAGGACGGGGCCGTGATCGAGGGCGTGCTCGTCAAGCCGGCCGACTTCGACCCGGCGAAGCGGCACCCCCTGCTCTGCGTCATCCACGGCGGGCCGACGGGCGTCGACCGGCCCGTCCTGGCCGCCGACCTGCGCTATTACCCGTCCGACATCTGGGCCGCGAGGGGCGCGCTCGTCCTCAAGGTCAACTACAGGGGCAGCGCCGGCTACGGCGAGAAGTTCCGGATGCTCAACATCCGCAACCTCGGCGTCGGCGACGCCTGGGACGTCCTCTCGGGCGTCGACCACCTGGTCAAGAAGGGCTGGGCCGACCCGGCCCGGGTCGGCTGCATGGGCTGGAGCCAGGGCGGCTACATCTCGGCCTTCCTGACCACGTCGTCGCGGGCCTTCAAGGCCGTCTCGGTCGGGGCCGGCATCTCCAACTGGGCCACCTACTACTACAACACCGACATCACCCCGTTCACCATCAACTACCTCGGCGACGACCCGGCCGACGACCCGGCGATCTACGCCAAGACCTCGCCCATGACCTACATCAAGAACGCGGCGACGCCGACCCTCATCCAGCACGGCGAGTTCGACCGGCGCGTGCCCATCCCCAACGCCTACGAGCTGCGGCAGGGGCTCGAGGACCGCGGCGTTCCGGTGGAGATGGTCGTCTACAAGGGCTACGGCCACGGCATCACCAAGCCCAAGTCCATGCGGGCCGTGATGGAGCACAACCTGGCCTGGTTCGGCCA
>CAZFBC010000003.1:20544-24020 GCA_964517245.1 uncultured Eubacteriales bacterium
CTGACCATCCTCTCCTATCTCGCCGACGCCGGGGTCTGGACCCCGCTCAAGGACATCCAGGTCCCCGTGCTCAACGCGTCGCTCCTGAGCTTCCTGTTGCTCCTCTGCACGCTGGGCATACTGATCCGGATGCTGTACAAGAGAAGCAAGGGCGAAAAGGAGAAGCTGCGCTCGCGGATCAAGCAGCTCGAGGAGAAGTAGCTATCTCCTGACGCCGCGCGGGACCTCGAGGTCGACGTCGTAGGTGAGCGCCGTCATCGGGCGCCCCGAGACGGGCTCGACGTTGTCGGCCCGGACGATGGCGTGGTATCGGCCCTTCTTCAGCCCCCTCGTCGAAGCCGTGTTGACGAAGGTCTGGCTCTTGCCCTCGACCGCGATCTCCACCTCGAGCCAGGGCGGCAGCGACTTCGGATCGACCCGCCAGGGCGCGAGCTCCGAGCTCCCCTTGTTCGTCACCGTGAGCCGCCCCTCGAGCTTCGCGGGCCGCGTCGACGCCGACCGCAGCGAGACGAGATAGGTGTCGGCGACGACGACGGGCGGGACGGGGAACTCGGGCTTCCTCGAGATCCGCAGGAACGCCACGTCGTCGGGGCCGACGGAGACCGTATAGCTCCCGGCGTGCGGCCCCGTCGTCTCGTGCTTCCAGAGGTCGCGGACGTAGAGCTCGTCGGCCGCCTGGAGCCCGATCTCCTCCCAATAGATCTTCCTGTCGGACCTGTATTTCCCCTGGTAGAACACGAGCACGGCCAGGCTGCCGTCGAAGAGGGGCTTGCCGGCCCAGAGGCTGGTGTTGCCGTCGTTCCAGACAACGCGCCCCTGGACGCCGAGCGGGTCCTGGTCGACGGCGATGGCCTCGAGGTTGGTCAGGATGCCGGCCGTCGAGGGGCTCATGCCGCGCAGGTCGTTCCCGGCGATGAGCGGGGCGGACATCTGACACCACAGGCTGAAGAGGCTCCGGTTGCGGGCCTCGCTCAACCCGGGCATGCCGACGATCATCATGTCCGGGTCGTTCCAGCGGCCCGGGCCGGCGAACCCGGCCAGCTTCTCGTTGGCGAAGGCGATGCGCACGGCCCTCTCCCAGTCGGCTTGGCCCGGCGCGCAGATGTCGGACGTCGTCCGCCACTGGTGCCCGACGGCGCCCGCCCACAGCCACGGGTAGCCTTCGCCCCACGAGCACAGGCTATGGACGACGGGGCGGCCGGCGGCGAGCTGGGCCTTGCCGAGGAGCGAGTACGTGTCGACGATGTCCTGGCCGGTGCTGTTGCACCAGTCGATCTTGAGGTAGTCGGCCCGCCACTCCGCGAACGCCCGCATGTCCTCGAATTCGCGGTCCTTCGTCCCGGGCATGGCCCCGCTGCAGGTCTCCGTCCCGGCGTCGGTGTAGAGGAAGTACTTGAGGCCCAGCCGGTGGATGTGGTCGCCGAGCCCGCGCAGCCCCGACGGGTAGCGGGCCAGGTTCGGCGCGAGCTTCCCGTCCGGGCCGCGCGAGAAGCACCGGCCCTCGTCCGGCCCGACGTAGGCGTAGCCGGCGTCCTTCATGCCGCTCGCGACGAGCGCCTCGGCGATCTCGCGGATGAGCTTCTCGTCCTGAGGCTCCTCGCCGAAAGTGTTCCAGGGGTTCCAGCCCATGGTCGGCGTGAGGGCCAGCCGGTCGGCTTCGGCCCGGGCGCTCTGGGGCTGCCCCGGCGGCCGGGGGACCTGCGGGCGGGCCGCGGCCGCGAAAACGACGAGGGCGATCACCCCGAGATGGAGGCTTTTCTTCAGGGACATGTCTTTCCCTCCTTCGTCGATCGCGGCTGTCCGAACGAGGATTTCGGCGGCCGCGTTGTCTTTGGGCTCCCCCTATCATATAATCGGGCAGCCTATCCGGTCAAAGCGCGACCCTGGCCCGGGTGGCGGAATTGGCATACGCACGACACTTAAAATGTCGCGGCCGCAAGGCCTTGCGGGTTCGAGTCCCGCCCTGGGCACCAACCCCTATGGCTTGTCCAGATACCGCAGCGCCCGCTCCATGACCGGGTCGCGCCCCGCCAGCAGGTCCCCGATCGTCGGCGCCACCGGGAAGTCGGGGACGATGCCGCGGTCCCGGGGATAGCCGTCGACCGCCATCGTGTAGAGGACGAGCGGGACCCGGACCCGGAGGCCGGTGTTGGGGAGCCTCGCCGTGACCATGAACCCCGAGGTGTTGCCGTAGTAGCCGGAGCCGCACTCCTCCCCGAAGAACACGGCCTTTTTATGGTAGTGGAAGGCGGAGGTCGTCTCTCCGGTCGCCGAGAAGCTCCCGCCGTCGACGAGGATGGCGACGCGCCCGGAGAACCCGGGCTGGCGGGGCGCTTGGAGGCCGCGGTTGGGGTGGCCGACGACGTCGAACCAGCCGCGCGCGTTCTTCCTCAGCGGAGCGGCCAGCTCGTCGGCCGCCGCGGCGGTCTCCTCCGTGTAGCGGAAGAGGTCGTAGCGGTCCTTCTTCGTCTCGAGCGCCCAATAATAGAGGAACGGCCGGTCCATGACGTGGGCGAACAGGAACTTGCCGTATTCGTCGTGCCCGCCGCCGTTGCCCCTCAGGTCGATGACAAGGCCCCGCGTCCCCTTCTCCGCGAACGACCGGAACGCCGCCTCCAGGAACTCCGGGAAGCGGGGCCTCGTCCGGTCCGGGTCGTCGCCGAAGGCCCGGACCGTCAGCACGGCCGTCGGGCCCCGGAAGGCGAGCTCGTATGTCGGCCGCCGCGCGGCCGCGTCCGGGTACCTCTCCCGGAGGACCCGATCGATGTCGCCCGCCGCGATCCCCGGGACCGTCATGTCCACGACCTCGCCTCCCCCGGGCGGCCGGAAGCGGATCCGGAAGGACTCGCGCCGGCCGGACCGCAGGGCCAGGAGCCGGCCGAAAACGGCCGGATGTTCGAGCCGGCGCAGCTTGGCGGTCCGGATCCCGGCGTCGCTCGGAACGAGGGCCAGGAGCTCCGCCAGGAGCTTCGCCATCGGCAGGCCGTCGATCGCCAGGAGCTCCGCCCCCTCTCCGACGCCCTCCTCCGGACTCAGGTTCCTGAGGATATAGGCCCTGTCCCCCAGGAATCGGAGCCCGAAGGGGAAGTGGACGGGCCGGGAGTCGAGATGGGCGGCGGCCCCCGGGGATAGCGTCAGGTGCGTATGGCCGTCCCCGACCGCCGCGACGAGCGGCAGGAGCCGGAGGTAGAGCTCGAGCTCCGTCAGCGGACCGGTCAGGTCCCTGCCGACGGCGTCGAAGCGCTTCCTGAGCTCGCCCGCCGGCGCGTACCGGTCGAGCCCACCGTGGCCCTCCTCGAGCACGGCCCACAGGACCTCGAGGTCCTCCCGGAGCGCTTCCACGGGGATGGCCCGTTCCGGGTCGAAGGCGGCCGGCGCGGGCCTGTCCACCGACTGCCCCGCGGCCGCGACGGCCGCTGTCAAGCAGGCCGCGGCCAGCAGGGCGGCCGCAAGACCGGCCGCCGTCCCCGCCGCCG
>CAZFBC010000003.1:24120-34666 GCA_964517245.1 uncultured Eubacteriales bacterium
GCCGCCGTCCCCGCCGCCGGCCGCGCGCCGCGACCGGGTGCCGTTCGCCTCATGATCTCTCCTGTTCCGGGTCCGGGGCCCCGCGCCCCGCCCCGCCGACCGTGCCTCGCCGATTATCCTCGCTCTCCCGGACCGGGTCAAGGCTTTGCCACGCGGCCGCGCCTCCTGCTACAATGGGGCCCGCGGAACACGGCATGGCCAAGCGCACCTCCCACCCGACGCGACCCGATCCCTTCCCCCGCGAGGTCCGCCGCATCGCCGAGGTCCGCTCCGAATACGCCAGCGCCCGGCTCATCCTGGCCAACCTCGACGGCCGCGCCGCCGGGACGCCCTGGACCCGCCCGGCCGGCTACATCCCGGCCGAGATCGACTTCGTCGACGCCTCGGGCGCCCCCCGGACCGTCTCCGTCCGTGATTACGACGTCCGCTCGCTCGACCGCGTCGCCCCGTCCATGGCCCTCGAGCACCTCAACCTCGTCCACCTGGCCCGCCGGGGCCACGCCGCCGCCGCCCGCGAGCTGGCCCGCCGCACGGCCGAGACCCACGCCCCGATCCGGGCCCGCTTCGCCGGGGCGGCCCTGGCCGAGAACGCCCACGTCATCCCGTACACCTCGCCCCTCGCCCACCCCGAGGCCCAGGTCAGCCACAAGGGCGCCATCCTGCTCGACCTGACCCGCCGGGGCATCGCCACCTCCGACTTCACCATCCTCGGGGCCAGCTGCTACGGCCTGCCCCCCGAGGAGCGCGAGGCCCGCCTCGGGGAGGCCATCCGGGACCTCGAGGTCCTGAGCGGCCGCAAGTTCGACAGCTCCCGGAATCCCCTGCTCCTGGCCCTGCGCTCGGCCATGCCCTCCTACATCCCCGGCTTCATGCCGACCTACCTCAACGTCGGCGTGACCTCGGCCCTGCGGCCGGGACTGGTCCGCCGCTACGGCGAGGCCGGGGCGGCCCGCATCCTCGTCAACAACCGCAAGACGCTCCTCGAGGCCCTCGACCCGGAGGGCTTCCGGCTGGTCGAGAAGGACCTGCGGGCCGATCTGGACACGGCCGCGAACCTGGACCTGGCCCGCCGCCTCGAGCGGCTCGTCGAGGCCCGGCGGCCCGGCCTCCCCGAGGACGCCCGGGCCCAGGCCGCCTTCTTCCTGGACCGGATCTACGCCTACTACGAGGACCACCTCGACGTGCTCCGCAACTTCATGGCCCGCGAGACCCACTACCCCGCCGTCATCGTCCAACGCATGGTCTGCAGCGCCATCGACGACCGCAGCTACGCCGGGGTCCTCTACAGCCGCCACCCGCGGCTGGGCACCGGCGTCTTCCTCCAGTTCGCCCGGGCCGTCTTCGGCGAGGACCTGATGACCGGCCGCCTGCCCCCCGAGGAGCGCCATTTCAAGGTCCGCGAGGAGGCCCGGCGCGACTTCCCCGCGGTCTACCACGTCTGGGACCGCATGGCCCAGCTCGAGGCGGTCTTCGAGGGCCCCGTCATGGTCGAGTTCACCGGCGTCCACGGGACGTTCACGACCCTGCAGGCCAACGCCGCGGAGATGACGGGCGCGGGCATGCTCACGGCCGTCATGGACCTCCACCGGGCCGGCCGCCTCCCGGCCGAGCGGGTCCGCGAGCTCGTCAAGCCCTACCACATCCGCCAGATCGAGTCCGACGCCATCGACCCCAAGTCGCTCCACGCCCTGACGCCCTTCTGTCGCGGCCTCTCGGTCCTGCCCCGGTCGGCCGTGACCGGGCGGGTCTATTTCTCGCCCGCCGCGGCCCGGAGCGCCCGCGAGGCCAAGTCGCCCGACAACGCCATCCTGGTCAGGGAGCGCTTCACGCCGACCGACGTCCTCGACATGCAGAGCGCGGCCGGGCTGTGCAGCCTGAGCCCGGCGGCCATCCACGTCGTGACCTCGGCCCAGAACCTCGGCATCCCGGTCCTGCTCAACCTCGAGGAGGAAGGGGTCCGGCTCGACCCGGAGCGGCGGACCCTGATCAACGGCGAGGGCCTGGTCGTTCGCGAGGGCGACTGGGTCTCGATCTCGAGCCGGCTGCGGACCCTCTACGTCGGCCAGGCCGTCTTCGCCCCGGCCCGCCTCCTGCGCTTCATGGCCGGCGAGGAGGTCGCGCTCTCGCCGGCCGAGCGGCCGCGGTTCGAGGACCTGGCCTCACGCTACCGGGAGTTCCGGGCCATCCTCGAGGAGGTCGACGCCACGCGCTTCGAGAGCCTCCAGGACCTCGGCCACGCCGTCCAGTACGGCCGGCTCCAGGACGATCCGCGCCGGGCCGAGTTCGTCGACCGGGCCTTCGACGCCAACGGCCCGGCGATCGCGGAGCGGCTGTTCGACGTGACCCTGGGCAGCCACTACGCGAACCTGGCGGCCTTCCGTCTCCTGTCCCCGGACCGGCGGGTCGCCCTCCTCAAGCGCGTGCTGGCCCTCGGCCGGGAGAAGGGCCTGACCGGCTACCAGGCCGGGGCCTTCGTGGTCGGCAGCTTCGTCGAGCCCGGCGCCGGACCGGCCTTCTGGGAAAGCTTCGAGGCCGCCGAGGTCGCCGGCCTGCTCAACGAGTGGCTCCTCCACCAGAAGTATCTCCGGGTGCTCGACGCCGTCGGCGAACGGCGGGTCAACCGGGCCCGGGCCCTCATCCTGGCCCAAGGTCTGGCCGGGGTCCACATCCACCGGGGCTGGGCCGCGGAGTTCGCGGGGTTGAGGGGAAGCCGGATCGATCTCGCCGAGGTCCGCCGCCGGGCCGGGGAAGGCCGCGACCCCCAGCTCCCGGAGCTCCTGGACGTGCTCGCCGGCTGCGGCCCGGGCCCGTCCGGGCCGGGGGCCTAGCGCCCGGCGACGACGATGTCGCCGCGCTCGACGCTCCAGTCGTTGCCGAACCAGCCGACGGCCCGGACGCCGTTCGTCCCCGAGCGAAGCGCCTCCGCCGCGAACAGCAGGAGGTCGGGGTATCCCGCCCCCGAGACGAAGTACTGTCCGGGCGACGCCGCGAACCAACCCGCCGGGCCCGTCCAGGCGACCGCGCCGACCGAGGCGACGCCGCTCCCCTCCCGCGGCCTGACGAAATAGGCCGCCAGGTCCTGTCCCTCGAACCTCATCTCGCCGATCCTCGCCCAGCCCCGCCGCACCTCGACGGGCGAGCCGGCCAGGAGCGCCGGCCAGGCCGCGTTCGTGTCGGCGTTGCCGTAGAGGATGACGCTGCGGTCCCCGTATCTCGCCGGATCGAAGGCCGTATCCGGGACGATCTCGATCCCGGCGTTGCCGCGGACCCAGAACGTCTCGGCGTCGAAGCGCGCCTTGCCGTAGGCCCGCGTGTCTTCGGCCGCGTCGCCGCGCGTCCCGTAGACGAGGACGAAGCCGTGCCGGAAGGCGCTCTTGAAGCCGCCGGAGCGGTGGGGGCCCTTCCGGCCGGGATCGGGGTTCCCCGCGATGAGCCATCCCTTCGCGCCCTTCTCCAGGCGGAGCGGCACGCCTTCCGCGGAGGCCCGGGCCTCGACGCGCGAGCCGTCGAGCTCGATCTCCACGACGTCGTCGGGGATCCGCGGCCGGAGGACGATCGCGACCCCGGCCACGTTCTCGGTCGTTCCCTTGACGACGCGGCCCGACTCGCTCTTCTCGATCGCGATCTTGCTGTACTCGAGCGGCTTCGCCTGGGCCAGGACCTCGGCCCAGCCCGAGCGCGACGAGATGCCCGGGTCGGCCGTGACGAATTCGATCCGCCTCGTGTCGGCGTCCGCCGGCCGCGCCCGCGCCTTCAGGAAATCGAAGAGCGGCGGCCAGTCGACGCACTCGTTCCCCCACCAGTGCCCGGCGCCGGGCCGCTCGTAGTAGGCGAAATCGGGGTGGAACGCGCCGAGAAGCTCCCGCATCCGCCTGGCCTCCGTCACGGGCACGTTGTCGTCCGCGTCGCCGTGGAGGACATAGACGCCGTGATGCAGGAAGTTCCGGGCCAGGGCCTCCGTGTCGCCCGGATTGTTGGCCCTGAGGAGCATCCTCTCGACCGGCGACGGGTCCTTGTAGGCCGCGCCCCCGCCGTAGGAGGTGAAGCTGCGCCAGCCGGCGCTCGGGGCGATGGCCGCCCAGAGGTCGGGGTGGGTCGCGCCGACCTGCCAGGCGCCGTGGCCGCCCATCGAGTGGCCGGTCAGGTAGGTCCGGGCCGGGTCGGTGCCGAAGAGCCGCTGCGCCTCGGCCAGGACCTCGAGGGCGTCGAGCCGGCCCCAGTCCTCCCAGTCGAAGCCGTAGGGGCGCCGGTTGGTCGCCGCCGCGATCCAGCACCAGTCCTTGGGCTCGTAGGCCCGGGCCTGGCCGATGGCCTCGACGCCCGCGCCGTGGAGCGTCAGGACGAGGGCGGGTTTTGTCCCGGCCCGTCCCCCGGCCCCGGCCCCCGCGCCGCCCGTCATCGGCACGACGCCGAAGTACTGGACGCTCCGGTCGACCGCGCTGACGAACGTCCGGGCGTGGTGCGCCGACGGCGCCACGGCCTTGAGCCCGATCGTGAACGGCGGCGTCGCGACCGTCCGGCCGCCTCCGGTCCGGGCCCGCGCGCGCAGCTCGATCCCGACCGCGCCCCCGGCCGGCGGAGCGTCGACCGCCAGCGGCACGGCCAGCTTCTGCGTCAGGAACGGGGCCACGGTCGCGTCGAGAGCCGTCCGGCCCCCGCGCCCCTCCCCGGCCGTCCAGGTCACCTCGATCCTCTCCAGCCTCTCCCCCGTCGCGTTGACGAGGCGCAGGCCCGCCCACACCGGCCCCTTCTCGCCGACGACGAGGTCCGGCAGGGTCGTGTCTTTGTCGGTGAAGAAGACCTCGGCCGGCGGGTCGCTGAGCCGGCCCTTGAACCGGCCGCGCTCGCACCTGACCAGGAGCTCGTTCCGCCCCTTCCTGACCCACACCGGCGCGCGGAGCCAGTCGGCGCCGTACTTCTCGCCGCCGCGCGGCTCGCCGTTGATCCAGGCGACGTAGAAGCCCGTGGCCTCGAGGACCATGATCCGGGCCCGGGCCGACTGCACGACGATCCGCAGATACCCGCCCGCCAGGGCCTTGTCCTCGATCCAGCCCGCGCTCTCCCCTTCGGTCTTGGCCGCGACGGCCGACCACCTCAGCTCCTCGCCCTTGTCGTTCGTCCCGACGACGGCCCCCTCGCGCGGCGGCGCCATGGCGCCCGCGGCCATCTGCCAGAGGAGCAGGTCGGACGCGACCGCCGACCGGCCGTAGCGCCCGACGAGCCCCACGGCCAGGCCTTTCGTCAGCGCGAGCTCCCGGGCCGCGGCGTCGAGGACGAGGACGGCCTCCGGCCTGGCCCGGTCGGCGGGGGCCGTCCGGCCCTGCCGTCCGCCGGCCGCGACGGCCGCCGCCGCGGCCAGGCAACAGGCGAGAACGCCCAGGACCCCGGGCCCGGCGGACCGCTTCATGACGGCTGCTTGACCCTGTAGACCTTGTCGCCTTCCCGGACGGGCCCCCCGACCTTCATCCCGGCCGAGGCGCCCGTCCCGATCTCGGGGACCTGCAGGTGCTCCTGCTGGAGCGACTCCACGGTCAGCGTGAGGTCGCTCGTGTGCCCCTTGATCCGGACGGTCTCGCCGACCTTCAGCGCGCCGGCCGTGATCTCGACCACGGCGACGCCGATCTTGGGGAAATAGTGGGTGATGTGCCCGATCTCCTCCTCCGCCATCGTGCCTCCTTTTTTAAAGGAACCTGTAGTCCCGGCCGTACCGGAGCATCTGCTCGACGTAGCCCTCGGTGAGGTCGATCTTGACGTCGACGATCTTCCCGTTCTCGACGACCGGCGTGTAGACGGGGTTGACGAAGCCGGCGTAGGGGGCCAGGTCGAGCCTGGCGTAGCGCTCGAGGACCTCCTTGTGGAGGGCCTGGTCGACCTGGACGCCGTAGGTCTCGACGAGGTCCCGGGCCGCTTCGTAGTCGCCCTCGCTCGTGATCCGCTGGACCTCGGCCAGGAGCTCGCCGAAGAGCCGGCGCAGCTTCCCGTAGTCGTTGACGACGAAGTACGTCTTGCCGTCCTTCGTCAGGCGCTCGATGACGTTCTCCGGCCGGCCCTTCTCGTAGACCCAGTGGGCGACCATGGCCCGGCCGCGCATGTGGGCCTGCTCGATGGTCTTGCCCGGCTGGATGCGGGTCAGCTGGGTCATCAGGCCGTTGCGGACCTGGAGGTCGTACTCGGCCTTGGCGGCCTCGACCGAGGGCAGCAGGCCCAGCTCGACCATCCTGTCGTCCATGATGTAGTAGAGGGCGAAGAGGTCGGCCCGCGACTCTTCGATCGGCGAGTGGTAGTTCTTGAGCGCCTCCGCGCCGACGCCGGGCAGGAGCTGGCCCGAGCCGTGGCCGAGGACCTCGTGGAGGTCGGTGTGGATGTTCCCGGCCTGGGGGCCGTAGGTCTTGGCCCGTTCGAGAAGCTCCGGGGAATAAGTGAACTCCGCGCCGAAGGGCGACTTGAGCGAGGACTGGTCGTAGGCGTAGGTGATGTTCTCGATGGTCACGGACTTGGAGCCGTGGTTCTTGCGGATCCAGTTTGCGTTCGGCAGGTTGATGCCGATCGGCGTCGAGGGGTAGCAGTCGCCGCCGAGCATGGCCGCAGTGATGACCTTGGCCGAGACGCCCTTGACCTCCTTCTTCTTGAAGCGGGGGTCGACGGGCGAGTTGTCCTCGAACCACTGGGCGTTGGCCGAGATGACGTCGGCCCGCTTCGTCGCCTCCAGGTCCTTGAAGTTGACGACCGACTCCCAGCTGGCCTTCATGCCGAGGGGGTCGTTGTAGACCTCGATGAAGCCGTTGACGAAGTCGACGTGCGAGGCCAGGTCCCGGACCCAGAGGATGTTGTACGCGTCGAACGTCTCGAGGTCGCCCGTCCGGTAATAGTCGACGAGGGCCTCGATGACCTTCCTCTGGTGGTCGTTCTCGGCGACGGCGGCGGCCTTCTCCAGCCAGTGCACGATCCCGGCGATGGCCGGGCCGTAGAGCCCGTCGATCCGGGCGGTCTCTTCGACGACCCGGCCGTCCCTCTTGACGACCCGCGTGTTCAGGCCGTAGGAGACCGGGGTCTCGTCCTTGGGGTCGACGACGGACTTGTAGTAGGCCTCGACCTCGGCCTGGGTGACGCCCTCGTAGAAGTTGACGGCCGAGTCGGCCACCAGGTCGCGGGTCGCGTCCTGGGAGACGCGCTTGGGGGCGACCGCCGGGTCGAAGAGGACGGGCGTCAGGAAGGCGACCAGTCCGTCGGCCGACTCCCCCTCGGCCAGCGGGAAGGCCGCGCCCTCGGAGCCCTTGACCAGGGCGGCGAAGTAGTCCGGGTCGAAGCCGGGCGCGAACTTGTCGTTCGAATAGTGGTGGTGGATGCCGTTGGAGAACCAGACCCGCTTGACGTAGGTCATGAACTCGGCCCAGCGCGGGTCGCCGCGGTCGCCCTTGTAGCCCTGGACGATCGCGTCGAGCGTGCGCAGGATCTTGAGGTTGTGCTTGTAGTTCTGGTCGAAGAGGATGTCCCGGCCGCAGAGGGCGGCCTCGCTCAGGTAGTAGACCAGCTCCTTCTGGGCCGGCGTCAGGGCCTCGAAGCCGGGGACCTTGTAGCGCAGGATATACAGGTCGGCGAAGCGGTCGATCTGCCACTGGAACTCGGGGGCGGCCGCGGCCGCCGGCTCGGGCGCGGGTTCCTTTTTCTTGCATCCGGCGGCCACGAGGGCCAGGCCGCAGCAGAGGGCGAGGAGAAGCGGGGTTTTCAAGTTCATGAGACGGGACCTCCCGGGCGAAATTGAACGGAGTTTCTATGATAGCCCAACGTCCGCCCGGAGTCCATCCCGGCGAAACGAGGGGGACCCGCGAATCGGGAGAAGAACCGAAAATTTCGGGAGGAGTGAAAGAAATCCGGCGGACTTTCGTCTTAAAGGATGTGGACGTTGAATTCTATGTGGAGGTAGACGTGAAAAAGAACCTGTTCGCCGTTGTCCTCGTCTTCGCCCTGCTCATCGGGCTGAGGGCCCAGGGCCCCCCGGCCCAGCAGCAGATGAAGCTCGAGGACGTCGAGAAAGCGCTGAGCCTGGTCGACAAGGCCCAGCCGGCCCCCGAGAAGTTCAAGCCCGGCCTCGAGGCCATCACCGCCAAGGACTCCCTGGCGATGCTGACCTACATCTCGCACGACCTTCTGGAAGGCCGTGACACCGCCAGCCGCGGCTACGCCCTGGCCGCCGAGTACGCCGCGTCGCTCTTCAAGATGTGGGGCATCAAGCCGGCCGGCGACATGCCGCCGATGGCCGGCTTCCGCATGAGCCGGAGCCGGACCGACACGCCTCCCCCGCCCCGGGAGAGGACCTATTTCCAGGAATTCGCCATGAAGGAGGTCTCGGACTCCCAGACCTCGATCACCATCGACATCGCCAAGGCCGGCGCCCTGAAGAGCCGGACGTTCCAGGGCGGCCTCGATTTCCCGGGCGGAGCGGGCGGCATGGGCGGCGCGGCCGAGGGCACCCTGACCGCGCCCGTCGCCTTCGTCGGCTACGGCATCTCGGAGCCCTCCGCCGGCTTCGACGAGCTCAAGGGGATGAACCTCAAGGGCAAGATCGTCCTCGTCCTCTCCGACGCCCCGGGCAAGGACGACCCCAAGTCGCCCCTCCAGGCCAGGAAGGAGCTCAAGGACAAGTACTTCCCGGCCATGCCCCAGGGCGACATGATGGCCATGATGATGCGGGGCGGCCCCCAGCGCTTCAACAAGCTCGCCGAGATCCAGAAGCTCGGCCCCGCCGCCATCGTCCAGGTGTCCAGCGCCGGCACCGACGCCGCCATCTACAACGCCCTCTCCGTCGTCCGCACGCCCAGCGACGACCGCCCCATCGTCAACCAGCCCCGCCGGCGGCTCTCGCTCGCGGGCGTCACGACCGGCGGCATGGACATGGGCCGGTTCGGCCCCCAGGCCACGTCGATCACCCGCGAGATGGCCGACTTCCTCCTCGAGGGCACGGGCCAGACGATCGACGGGCTGAAGACGAAGATCGATACGGCCATGAAGCCCGCCTCGATGGACGTCGCGGGCGCCAAGATGACCATCGCCACGACGGCCAAGACCGCGCTCGTCCGCTGCAAGAACGTCGTCGGCGTCATCGAGGGCTCCGACCCCGTGCTCAAGGACGAGGTCTTCGTCGTCGGCGGCCACTACGACCACCTCGGCGCGTGGGACGGCTACGTCTACAACGGCGCGGACGACAACGGCTCCGGCTCGGTCGGCGTCCTCAACATCGCCAAGGCCTTCGCCGCCAGCCCGGTCAAGCCCAAGCGCACCATCGTCTTCGCCCTGTGGACGGGCGAGGAGAAGGGCCTGCTCGGGTCGCGCTACTACGCCCAGAACCCCGTCTATCCCATCGAGAAGACGGTCGGCTACCTCAACTACGACATGATCAGCCGGCCCTACGACGCCGAGACGCTGGCCCGCACCCTGCGGACCTACAGCGTCCCCGGCGCCGAGGAGATCGTCAAGAAGGTCCGGGCCCCCTGGTTCGTCTCGGCCAGCCTGACCGAAGGCACGCCCTTCGCCGACATCGCCCGGGAGATGAACCAGTACGTCGGGCTCGACCTGGCCTTCCGCTTCAGCGCCCTCGGCGCCGGCGGCGGCGGCTCCGACCACTCCTCGTTCGCCTCGGTCAAGGTCCCGTTCATCTACTACATGGCGGGCATGCCGCCCGACTACCACCAGACGAGCGACAGCGTCGAGAAGGTCAGCGGCGAGATCATCGCCAAGATCAGCCAGCACGGCTTCCTGACCGTCTACGCCTTCGCCGACAGATAAGTCACCCGCGGAGGGCCGGGCCGGCCGGCCCGGCCCTCCGTTCCACCCTCCGGCCGGTTGACACCGGCGCGCTCCCGCCTGTACAATCCCCGCCGAGCTCGATCCCCATCCCCCCTGTCACAGGAGGCCCGCATGACCGAATCCGCGACCCAGGCCCTGGCCATCCTTCGGGACGGAAGCCAGTTCCAATGGTACGTCATCCCGCTGCTCGCCTTCGTCTTCTACGTCTACACGGTCGAGGCCGAGAAGCGGAACTGGAGCCTCGTCCTGGCCGGGCTCGCCTTCTGGGGCATGGACTGGTTCAACGAGATCTGGAACGGCCTCGTCTTCCACTTCACGGGCTACGCGCCGGTCTGGGGCGCGCCGGGCAAGACCGCCTACCTCATCCTCATCGGCCTGAACATCGAGATCATGTTCATGTTCGCCGTCTCGGGCATCATCTGGACGAAGATGCTCCCGCCCGACCGCGGGACGAAGATCCTCGGCCTGCCCAACCGCTGGTTCGTCGCCGTCGCCGGCTCGGTCTTCTGCGTCTTCGTCGAGGTCCTGCTCAACGCCGTCGGGGCGCTGACCTGGGACTACGCGTGGTGGAGCCGCGGCGCGCCGTGGCTGATCTTCCTCGTCGGATACCTGACCTTCTTCCTCGTCGCCTTCTGGGTCTACGACATGAAAACGCTCAAGGGCAAGCTCGCGGTCGTCGGGACGATCTGGGCCGTCGTCGTCGCCTCGCTCGTCCTGTTCATCCCGATCCTGCGCTGGATCT
>CAZFBC010000004.1:0-18162 GCA_964517245.1 uncultured Eubacteriales bacterium
CAGACCCGCTTCTGAAGGCGCATGTTCATCTCGACCTGGTCGAGCGGGACGTGGCCCGGGCCTTCGACCATGACCTGGACCCCGGCCTCCCCGGCGCGCTTGACCAGCTCGCCGAGCGTCAGGAGCTCCTCGATCTGGGGCCGGTCCGTGGCGTCCAGGATGGAGCCCGGCCGGAGGCCGTCGCCCAGGCTGAGCGTGACGTCGAAACGCCGGGCGATCCCGAGCAGGCGGTCGAAGCCGGCGTAGAAGGGGTTCTCTTTTCCGTTGTGGAGCATCCAGGCGAGGTGGAAGGCGCCGCCCCGGGAGACGACGTCGGCGACCCGTCCCTGGTTCTTCAGGCGGTCGATGGCCTTCAGGGTCAGCCCGGCGTGGACGGTCATGAAGTCGACGCCCTCCCGGGCCTGGGACTCGATGGCCTCGAAGAGGTCGTCCTCGGTCAGGTCGACGATCGATTCCCGCCGCTCGAGGGCCTTGACCGCGGCCTGGTAGACGGGGACCGTCCCCAGCGGCACGGGTGTCCGGGCCAGGATGGCCCTGCGGATCCTGCGGAGGTCGCCGCCCGTGCTCAGGTCCATCAGGGCGTCCGCGCCGTGCTTCAGGCTGATCCTGACCTTGCGCAGCTCGTCGGCGAGGCGGGGGAAGTCGCGCGAGGTGCCGAGGTTGACGTTGACCTTCGTCCGCAGGCCCTGGCCGATGCCGGCCGGACGGGCGGGGGAGTGGTTCGGGTTGAAAGGGATGACCGCCAGGCCGCGCGCGACGAGCCCGGCCAGCTTTTCCGGGTCGACGCCCTCGGCGGCGGCGACCTTTCTCAGGGCCGCGGAGAGGACGCCTTTCCTGGCTTTTTCGATCTGTGTCATGCGGAACGACCGTGTCCTTTCGAACGGGAGTTAAAGTATAGAGGACGCCCCCGGGACTGTCAAGGAAGCGTCCGTCCGGCCGGGGGGGTAGCCGGGCGCCTTCCTCCCTCACCCCAAAGGGTCACCTCCGGGGGTGATTTTTCACCCCCGGATTCATCCGACCCGACGATTGTCCATGGGGGGAGCGGGCCCTATCATGGAGGCGCTATGAAGCGGCACGCCCTCTCCTCTCCGCCCGCCGGCCGCCCGGCCCCGACGGGGGCGCTCCGCGATCCGCAATAGCCCTTAAGACGCCCGAGAATCCTGCCGCGAGGTGCGGCGTTTTATCCAACGGCGGTAGCCTGCCGCGACCGGTCTGTCTCTGCGCCATGGACATCCGCAACACCGTCATCGTCCGGAACACGGCCCTGAACCTCGCCGGGCTCGTCCTGCCCCTGGCCGTCGGCTTCGTCACCATCCCCCTGGTCGTCCGGGCCCTGGGGACGGAGCGCTTCGGCATCCTGGCCCTGGTCTGGATCGTCTTCGGCTACTTCGGGCTCTTCGACCTCGGCCTGGGCCGGACGACGACGCGCTCGGTCGCCGACGCCCTGGGCCGGAACGAGACGGCCGCGATCCCCGCCGTCCTCTGGACGACGGTCCGCCTCCAGACGGCCATCGGCCTCTTCGCCGCCGCCCTCTCGCACCTGGCCGCCCCGCTCCTCGTCCGGCGCGTCCTCAACATCCCGGACGGGTTCGTCGGCGAGACCGTCCTGACCCTCCGCCTCGTCGGCTGGTCGCTGCCGGTCATGTTCGCCAGTTCCTCCTTCCGCGGCGTCCTCGAGGCGGCCCAGAGGTTCGACCTGGTCAACGCCGTCAAGGTCCCCGTGAACGTCCTGTTCTACCTCCTGCCCCTCGTCGGGGTGGCCGCGGGCTTCGAGCTGCCGGGGATCGTCGTCCTCCTCGTCCTGTCGCGGGTGCTGGCGCTCGCCTTCTGGGGCGCGCTGAGCCTGCGCGTCCTGCCTGTCCTGCGGACGAGACCGGTCTGGCGCCGCGACCTCGTCCGGCCGCTCTTCGCGTTCAGCGGCTGGCTGGGCCTGTCGGGCATCCTCTACGCCGTGACGACCTCGCTCGACCGCCTCGTCATCGGCTCCCTGCTCACCGTCCAGGCGGTCGCCTTTTACAGCGCCCCCTTCGAGGCCCTCAGCCGGATCGGCGTCGTCCCCGGCAGCCTGGCGATGGTGCTGTTCCCGGCCTTCAGCTTCCTCGACGGCGGGGGCCAGGCCGGCCGGGCCGAGGCGCTCTTCGCCCGGTCGATGAAGTTCCTGCTCCTTTCGACCGGGCCCGTCTTCCTCGTGCTCGCCTTCTTCGCGGGCGATCTCCTGCGGCTCTGGCTGGGGCCGGATTTCGCCGCCGAGAGCGCGTTCGCGGTCACCGTCCTGGCCGTCGGCTTCCTCGTCAACACGGTCGCCGCCGTCCCCAACAACTACCTCATGGGCATCGGCCGGGTGGACATCGCTCCGAAGTACCAGGCCGTCGAGCTCGTCGCCTTCACCGCCCTGACCTGGGCCGGGGCCAAGCTCTGGGGCATCGGGGGCGTCGCCGCGGCCTCGGCCCTGCGGCTCGTCGCCTTCACCGTCTTCCTCACGGTCATGGCCTCGACCGCCGGCCGGATCCGCTTCGGCTTCGTCTGGAGGGAGGGCCTGGCCTCGGTCGTCGTGGCCCTGGCCCTCTTCGCCGCCGGCCTCGCGGCGAGCGCCCTTCTCGGCCTGGGCGTCTGGGGCCCCGGCGCCCTCAGCCTCGCCTTCGCCGCCGCCGCCTGGTCGCGCTGCCTCGACGCCGAGGAGAGGGCCTTCTGCCTCGGCCTGCTGAAGAACCTGCGCGGGCCCGCCGCGGCCCGCCCCGCGGGAACGGAGGGACGGCGATGACGCCGCGCGTGGCCGTCGTCCATCCGTACCTTCTCGCGGGCGGCGGCTCGGAGGCCGTCGCCATGTGGACGGTCCGGGCCCTGCAGGACGACTGCCGGGTGACGCTCCTCACGACGGGCCGGCCGGACCTCGAGGCGCTCGACCGGAGCTGCGGGGCGGGCGTCGACCCGGCCCGGGTCGAGGTCCGCTCCCTGGCCATCCCGCCGGTCCTGAGGACGCGGTTCGACGCCCTCCGCGGGTTCCGTCTCGAGCGCCACTGCCGCCGGCGCGCCGGGGATTACGACGTCATGATCTCGACCTACAACGCCATGGACTTCGGCATCCCGGGCGTCCAGCTGATCGTGGACTTCTCCTTCGACGACGCCCTCCGTCGCGAGCTCCACGCCGCGGGCGGGCCCTTCCACCGGGCCTCGGCCGCGCGCTCCCTCTACCTCGCCGCGGCCCGGGCCCTGGCCGGCGCCGGGCGGGACGGCTGGAAGAGGAACCGCACGCTGGCCTGCTCAGCCTGGGTCCGCCGGCTGCTCGCGGCCCGGTTCGGCGTCGCCTCCGAGGTCGTCTATCCTCCCGTCGCGGACGGCGGCCCCGGCCTCCCGTGGGAGGACCGCGCGGACGGGTTCGTCGTCATGGGCCGCCTGGTCCCCGAAAAGGGCGTCGGGCTCGTCGTCGACGTCCTGGCCCGGGTCCGCGCGGAAAGGCCCGTCCACCTCCACGTCCTCGGCCGCCCCGGCCGGGCCGCCTACGCCCGGGACATCGACGCGCTCCGCCGCCGCCACGGCGATTGGATCCATTTCGAGGGGCCCGTTTACGGCCCGGAAAAGGAGGCGCTCCTGGGCCGGCACAGGTACGGCCTCTCGGGCTGCCGCAGCGAGGCCTTCGGCATCGCGGTCGCCGAGATGGTCAAGGCCGGCGCCATCGTCTGGGTCCCCGACGGCGGCGGCCAGACGGAGATCGTCGACCATCCCGGCCTGGTCTATTCCGGGGCCGGCAACGCCGCCTCGCTCATCCTGGAGACGCTCGGCCGGCCGGACCGCGAAGCCGCCCTGCGGCGCCACCTCCGGGCCCGCGGGGAGACGTTCTCGGGCCCGCGCTTCGTCGCGGAGATGCGCGCCGTCGTCGCGGATTTCCTGAAGGGAAAGCATGGACCCGACGCCTAGGATCTCGTTCGTGGTCGCGACCAAGGACCGGCCGGAGGAGCTCCGCCGCCTGTGGCGAAGCCTCCTCGCCCAGACCCGCGTCCCCGACGAGGTCGTCGTCGTCGACGCGAGCCGGGGGCCGGCGCCCGCGGTCGCCCACGGCGCGCCGCCGCCCCTCCTGCGGCACATCCGGACCTCCTTCGCCTCGGCGACGCGCCAGCGCAACCTCGGTCTCGACGCCGTCGGCCCGGATGCCGGCCTGGTCGGCTTCCTCGACGACGACGCCGTGCTCGAGGCCGACGCCGTCGCCGAGATGCTCCGCTTCTGGAGCGCCGCCCCGGCCGACGTCGCCGGGGCCGCCTTCAACATGGCCAACCACCCGCCGCTCGACTGGCCGTTCCTCAAGCGGACGCGGCTTGCCGCCGCCCTCGGCCTCTACGACCGTCGCGGCGGGACGGTCGCCGCCTCGGGCTTCCAGACGATGATCGGGCCGGTCGCGACGACGCGGTGGACCGACTGGCTGCCGACCGGGGCCGCGGTCTGGCGGCGCGACGTCTTCCGGCGGTTCCGCTTCGACGAGTGGTTCGACGGCTACAGCTACCTCGAGGACCTCGACTTCAGCTACCGGGTCGGCCGGTCGGCGAAGTTGGCGGTCGTCGCCCCCGCCCGCTACCGCCACCTCCCGGCCGCCGGGGGCCGCGGCGGCGGCTTCGCGTTCGGCGTACGGGAGGTCCTCAACCGGCTCCATTTCGTGGAGAAGCACGCCGAGCTCTCGCCGGGCCGCTGCCGCGCCGCGCTCGCCCTGAGGCTCCTGATGAGCCTCCTTCTCGCCGTCCGCGAGCGCCGGGCGGCTCCGGCGGCCCGGGCCCTGGGGAACGCGGTCGGCCTGGTGCGGTCGGGCCTGGGAACGGGATGAAAACATGAGCGCAGAGAGACCCAAGGTCTTGGCCTCGGCCTACGCCTGCCACCCCAGCCCGGCCACGGCCCACTTCCCGGGCGAGGCCGTCCTCGGCTGGCACCTGGCCTTGGAGATCGCCGGCTTCGCCGAGCTCCACCTCATCACCTGGGCCTTCAACCGCGACGGCGTCGAGGGCGCGCTGGCCGGCCGCGGCGTCCGCCCTGCGGCCGTCCACTACGTCGACCTGCCCCCCCGTCTCCACAAGGCCCTCAACGACCGGCACCTGGGGACGCGCATCTACTACTACCTCTGGCAGCGGGCCGCGGCCCGGGCGGCCGTCGGCCTCCACCGCCGCGAAGGCTTCGACCTCTTCCACCAGATCACCTTTTCGAACGACTGGATGCCGAGCTACATCGCCCCCGCCCTGCCCGTGCCCTTCGTCTGGGGCCCGGTCGGCGGCGGGCAGCGCGTGCCCCGGCAGCTCCGGTCGACGCTCGCCCTCCGCGACAGGCGCCAGGAGTTCTCCCGGACCTTCCTCCAGGGCGTCTGGCGCGCCACCCCGGCCCGCCGGCGCTGCGCCCGCAAGGCCTCGGCCATCCTCGTCTGCAACCGGGAGACCGAGGAGGTCCTGGCCCGCTGGGCGGACAAGATCGTCGACTTCCCCGTCAACGGCATCGGGCGCGGGGACATCGCCGGCGCCGACGCCGCGGGCGCGCGGCGCGACGGCTTCCGGGCGCTCTACGTCGGCCGCTTCGATCCCATCAAGGGGCTGCCCCTCGCCTTCGAGGCCATGCGCCTCTTCGCCGCCGCGGCGCCCGAGGCGACCCTCGAGCTCGTCGGCGAGGGGCCGGAGCGGCCGCGGCTCGAGCGCCTGGCCGAGCGCCTCGGCATTTCCGGCCGGATCAAGTGGACGCCGTGGAGCCCCCGGGCCGAAATATTCCGGAAGATGCGGGAGAGCGACGTTTTTCTCTTCCCCTCGCTCCGCGACGGGGGAGGGGCGGTCGTCGTCGAGGCCATGGCCAACGGCCTGCCGGTCGTCTGCCTGGACCTCGCCGGCCCGGGCCTCCACGTCCGGGACGGCTGGGGGATCAAGGTCCCGTCGGGCCGGCCGGAGGCGGTCGCGGCCGGGCTGGCCTCCGCCCTCGGCAGGCTCCGGGCCGACCCCGTCTCGCGGGCCGCGATGGGCCGCGCGGCCCGCGACAGGGCGGCCTCGTTCTACGAGTGGGGCCGCCTCGGGGCCAGGCTGCGCCGCGTCTACGAGGATGCCTTGGCCGGCCGGCCGCAGCGCCGGGAGGAGCGGCCGTGACCCTTTCGGTCGTCCTCTGGCTCATGGTCTGGGGCGGGCTCTTCACGGGCATCTACAACGTCGTCCCGTTCCCCCCGCTCCACGACCGCATGGCGCTCTTCCAGGCCGTCCGCGCCCTGCTGCCCGTCGCGGCCGCGTACTTCTGCCTGCTCTGGGCCCTGGCCTCGCGGGCGCGGTTCCGGTTCGCCTGGACGTCGCTCGGGTTCCTCGTGTTCTACGGCGCGTTCGGGCTCGTTTCGTCGGCCCTGAATTCGCCGGACCCGGTCGCGGCCCTGTACTGGGGATCGGCCTACCTCTCGCCCCTGCTCGTCGCCTGGTTCGTCGTCGAGCGGCCCGAGCCCCTGCCCGTCCTCAGGACGGTCCTGCGGCTGAACGCCGCCGTCGTGATCGCCCTGCTCGCGGCCGTCCTGCCTCAGGCCTATCGCTACGGCTTCGGGCGGCCGACCCGGTTCATGTTCTACGCCCTGCCCTTCGGCCTCGGCGAGGTCCGGGCCAACGGCGTCGGCCGCTACGCCGTCGTCGTCCTCATCGTCGCCTTCGTCGGGCTGATGACCTCGGCCTCGAAGACGCGGCTCCTGTGGCTCGGGCCCGCCGTGCCGGCCCTGTTCGTCCTCATGCAGACGCAGTCCCGCACCTCCCTCCTGGGCTTGGCCGTGGCCGGCATGCTCTACGTCCTCGTCCGGGGCGTCAACCTGCGCTTCCTCCTGGCCGGGCCCGTGGCGGCCTACGCCATCTGGATCTCGGGCTTCACCTGGAGGGCCAAGGGCGAGCTCGGCTCGCTCGTCTTTCTCACCGGCCGGGACAACACCTGGGTCAAGGGCCTCGAGCGGATCGGCGATTCGCCGTTCCTCGGCTGGGGCTTCCACGCCGACCGGTTCCTTCTCGACGAGCAGCACATGCACAACTCCTACCTCCACGCCGGCATCCAGGCCGGCGTCCCCGGCGCCCTGCTCTTCGCCGCGGCCGTCGCCGTCCTGTGGGCGTTCCTCTGGAAGAGCGGGGTCGTGCGCCGCATCCGCACGGCGGGCGCGCCGGACCAGGGCCTGCTCGTCCAGTCGGTCCTCGTCCTGGGCTTCCTCACGGCCCGGAGCCTCTTCGAGTCGACCGGCGCCTTCTTCGGCGTCGACCTGATCCTCCTCGTGCCGGCGGTCGCCTTCGTCTACCAGTGGGCCGCCGACAACCCCGGGCCGGAGCCATGAAGATCTTCCTGCATACGATGTACTACCTGCCGGACTTCGGGAGCGCCCCGGTCCTCATGGCCGAGCTGGCCGCCCACCTCGCCGCCGCCGGGCACGAGGTCGAGGTCGTGACCACCCTGCCGCGGACCCGCGGGCCGGAGTTCCGGGGCCTCTTCTATTCCCGCCGCTGCGAAGGCCCGTTCGCGGTCCGGCGGTTCTGGACGGCGGCCTCGCCCTCGCCGCTCGGCCGGCTGGCCGCCTGGAACGTCTACACGGTCGGGGCCCTTCTCAACCTGGTCAACGTGCGCCGGGGCGACCTGCTCTTCCTGCGGACGCCGCCCCTCCAGCTCGGCGTCGCCGCCCTGTTCGCCAAGGCCCTCCGCGGCGCCCGGGTGCTGGTCAACGTCCAGGACATCCACCCCGACCTGGCCATCGAGTCCGGCATCCTGAGGAACCCGCTCGGCATCCGCTTCGCCAAGGCGCTCGAGCGCCGGGTCTACGGGCTGGCCGACCGGATCGCCGTCATCAGCGACGGGTTCGCCCGCAACCTCCGGGCCAAGGGCGTCCCGGACGCCAAGCTGGCCGTCCTTCCGAATTGGGTGGACACCGGGTTCCTGAAGCCCGGGCCCAAGGACAACCCCGTCTCGCGGCGGCTCGGGCTGGCCGGGAAGTTCGTCGTGATGTACTCCGGGACGATCAGCATCAGCAGCAACAGGGCCCTCGAGCGGACGCTCGAGGCGGCTGCCCTCCTCGCCGGCGAGAGGGACCTCGTCTTCGCGGTCGTCGGCGAAGGGCTGAAAAAAGAGGCGCTGCGGGAGAAGGCGGCCTCGCTCGGCCTGACGAACGCCGCCTTCCTGCCCTTCGTTCCCTACGGCGACCTGCCGGACCTCCTCGCGTCGGCCGACGTCCTGCTCGTCCCGCTCGACACGGACAAGGCCGACCTCTCGGTGCCCTCGAAGCTCTACACCTTCATGGCCGCCGGCCGGCCCATCCTCGGCCTGGCCCCGTCCGGCTCCGAGGTCGCCCGGCTCCTCCGCGAGAACGGCTGCGGAGTCGCCGCCCCTCCCGACGACCCGCAGGCCGTCGCCGGGGCCGTGCGGGCGCTCGCGGCGTCGCCGGAGAGGCGGCGCGCGCTCGGCGAGAGCGCCCGCGCCTTCGCCGTCCGCCGCTTCTCCAAGGACGCGGTCCTTCGTTCCTACGACGAGCTCTTGAGGTCCATGGTATCCTAATGGACAAGATGACGACCGCGAAGAGGTTCCTGCTCTACGGCCTGCCGCCGCTGCTCTGGATGGCCTTCATCTTCCCGGTGGGCAACCGCGCCTTCGCCTCGAGCCGCATCTTCGAGGTCTTCGCGGACGTCTTCCGGTGGCTGGCCCCGCACGCCTCCGCCCGGGCGCTCGAGGCGGCCTACATCGTCTTCCGCAAGTCCCTCCACTTCGTCGAGTACGGCTTCCTGGTCTTCCTCCTCTACCGGGCCTTCCGGGCCGGCCGCGGCCCCCGCTGGTCGGGTAAGGCCGGCCTGCTGGCCGCCGCCGGGGCCGTCGCCTACGGCTTCCTCGACGAGCTCCTCCAGTCGTACGTCCCGAACCGGTTCGGCAGCCCCTTCGACTGGGCCGTCGACACCGCGGGCGTCCTCGCCGTCCTGGGCCTGCTGGCCTGGACGGGCCGCCGCCGGGACGGGGATCCGGGGGCTCCGGCCTGCCGCCTGCTTTTCCTCAAGCGGCCTTTCGACATCGCGCTCGCCTCGCTCGGCCTGGCGGTCTCGTCCCCGCTCTGGGCGGTCCTCCCCCTGGCCGTGTGGCTCGAGGACCGCGGCCCCGTCTTCTACGGCCAGGAGCGCGTGGGACGCCGCGGGCGGGCCTTCCGGGCCCTCAAGTTCCGGTCCATGGTCGCGGACGCCGAAGCCTCGAGCGGCCCGGTCCAGGCCGTCGCCGGCGACCCCCGCGTGACCCGGGTCGGCCGGGTCCTGCGGGCCACGGCCATGGACGAGCTGCCGCAGCTTCTCAACATCCTCAAGGGCGACATGAGCTTCGTCGGCCCCCGGGCCCTCCGCCCGGGCGAGAAGGAGGTCTCCGGCGGCCCGGAGCCGGTCCCGCTCGCCGCCGTCCCGGGCTACGAGGCCCGTCACGCGGTCCGGCCGGGGCTGACCGGCCTGGCCCAGGTGTACCTCCCGGGCGAAGCGCCGCGGCGGAAGAAGTTCCGCTACGATCTCCTCTATATACGCCGCCGCAGCTTTCCGCTCGACCTCAGGCTCATCGCCCTGTCGTTCTGGATCACCTTCCGCGGCAAATGGGAGTCGAGGGAGCCCAAGGTGGGACGGCGATGAAGCGCGCGGACGTGATCGTCGTGGGCGCCGGGCCGAGCGGCCTGCGCGCGGCGGCGCGGCTGGCCGCCGGCGGGCTCGGCGTCGCCGTGCTGGAGAGGAAGCCGCGCGTCGGCGCCGGCGTCGTCTGCACGGGCATCGTCGGCCGCGAGGTCTTCGACGAGCGCGGCCTCGACCGGAGCGCGGTCGTCGAGGAGCTGCGGACGGTCCGCCTCGTCTCTCCCTTCGAGACGGAGCTCGTCTACGAGCACCCCCGGGCCTTCGCCTGCGTCGTCGACCGGGAGCGGTTCGACCGCGGGCTGGCCGACGCGGCCGCGGCGGCCGGCGCGGAGATCGTCTGCGGCGCCCGGGTCGAGGACGCCTCCGTCGGCCGGGACGGGATCGAGGTCGCGGTCAGGGAGGGCGACGGCGGCCTCTCGCGCCGCTCCGCGGCCCTGGCCGTGCTGGCCACCGGCGTCGACTACGCCCTCCAGAGGAAGCTGGGCCTCTCGGCCCCCCGGGATTTCCTCAACGGGGCCCAGGTCGAGGGGCCGTTCCCCGGCGCGGCCGCGACGACGCTCTTCTTCGGCCGGGACGTCGCCCCGGGCGCTTTCGCCTGGTCGGTGCCGGCCGGCGGGGGCCGGGCCAAGGTCGGCGTCCTGGCGCGCGGCGACCCCAGGGCGCCTCTCCACAGGCTCCTCGACCGGAGCTTCGGCGGCGCCCGCGGGCCGGTCCGGACGAGGCCCGTGGCCCAGGGCCTGCTGGCCAGGACCTTCGGCGACCGCGTCCTCGCCGTGGGCGAGGCGGCGGGACAGACCAAGACGACGACCGGCGGCGGCGTCGGCTACGGGCTGGCCTGCGCCGACCTGGCCGCCGACGTCGTCCTCGACGGCTTCGCCCGCTCGGCCCTCGGACCGGACGGGCTGGCCGCCTACGAGCGCCGCTGGAAGGCCCTGCTGGCGACGGAGATCCTCGTCGGCCAGCGCGCCCGGCGGATGTGCGCCCGCCTGAGCGACGGCCGCATCGAAAGCCTCTTCGAGCTGGCCCGGACCGACGGCATCATGCCCATCATCCGCGACCGGGCCGATTTCGAGCGGCACAGCGGCCTCATCTTCGCCCTGCTGCAGAGACTGTCGTTCATGAGATTCTTCCGCGACGTCATGGACCGGCTCGGGCCCTTCAGCGCGTCCTGAGGGCCGGGCCCGTTCCCGCCGCCGCGGCCGACGGTCACGAACCGGAAAGACATACCCGATGACGCGAACCAAGCGGCTGGCCGCCGCCCTGCTCGTCCTCTTCGCCTGGGCGCCCCTCGCCGGCCAGTCCTACCGGACCTTCCGCGAGGAGTACGAGGCCATCCGCGAGAGGGCCCGCCTCCGCCTCGGCCCGCTGCGGCTCGCCCCGGCCTTCCGGCTGTCCGAGGCTGGCTACGATTCGAACGTCTACTACCGGGAGGAGGACGGCGGGGTCGTCGGCGACGCCACGGCGACCGCCGGCGCCGAGCTCGCGGCCCACTGGCTCGCGGGCGGCTCCTTCATCCTGTCGGTCACGGAGAGCCCCGAGTACCTCTTCTACGCCCGGGAGGAGGGGCTGCGGGCCTTCAGCAACAGCGTCTCGGCGGGCCTGCGCTGGCTCGTCCTGCGGAGCCTGTCCCTTTCCGGCGAATACCACGTCCTCAGCCACGTCCGCCGGTCGATGAGCGAGCTCGACCGCCGGATCCGGGACACCGCGACGGGCGGCCGGGCCCGGCTCTTCTTCGAGACGGCGCGGGGCACGGCCTTCGGGCTCACCGGCGCCGTCGACGACTTCCGGTACAGGGACGTCGCCTCCGACGCGCCCGACGACGTCTACGCCCGGGCGCTCGACCGGCGGGAGTCCTCGGCCGCCGCCGAGGTCTACTACCGGGTCTTCTCCCGGAGCCACCTCTTCGCCGCGGCCGGCTGGACGCGCTACGTGTTCGTCTTCGCGGAGTCGGCCTGGCGCGACGCCGAGGCCTTCGAGGTCACGGGAGGCTTCCGCTTCCCGCTCGCGGGCCGGGCCCGGGGGACCGTCCTGCTCGGCTGGAAGTCGTTCCGCCCCGACTCCCCGGACCGGGCGCCTTTCTCCGGGCTCGTCGCCGAGACCGGCGTCGCGTTCCGGACGGGGCGGTTCGCCGTGACCCTCGGCTTCGACCGCGACAGCGCGTTCTCCTACAACGAGAGCGCCTATTACTACATCGACAGCCGGGTCCGGGCCGGCCTCTCGGTCTACCTCGCCCCGTTCCTCCGGATCGACGGCGCGGCGCAGCGCGGCACGATGGCCTACCCCGAGCCCCAGGAGGTCTGGTACGACGGGGCATTCGTCACCGTCGACCGCCGCGAGGACGTCCAGGACGTCTTCTCGGCGGGCCCGGTGGTCCGCCTCGCCGGGACCGTCGGGCTGGGCCTGACCTACAACGTCACGAGGCGGACGTCCAACGCCCCGGGCTTCGACGTCCGGCGGGATTTCGTCGGAGCGTTTCTGACCTACGAGTTCTAAGGAGTCGCCCATGAGAACATCCCTGAAGACCGCCGGGCTCGTCCTCGCGGCCCTGGCCCTGGCCGGGGCGTCCGCCATGGCGCAGGAGGCGAGCGCCGAATACAAGATCGGGCCCAAGGACCTCCTCGAGATCTCGGTCCTCGGCGTCACGGAGATCACCAGGGTCGTCGTCCGCGTCTCCGAGGAGGGCCGGATCACGCTGCCGCTCCTGGGCGAGATCGGGGTCGGCGACCTGACCAAGTTCGAGGTCGAGAGGAAGCTGGCCGCCCTGGCCGGCGAGAGGATCGTCCTCAAGCCCCAGGTGACCGTCCACATCCTCGAATACCTGAGCCGGCGCGTCTCGGTCGTCGGCGCGGTCGAGAACCCGGGGCCCTTCGAGCTCCTGGGCCGGCGGACGGTCCTGTCCGTCCTGTCCGAGGCGGGCGGGCTGACCCGGGACGCGGGCGAGGAGATCATCGTCCTCCGCCAGCGGCCGGGCGGGGAGAACACCTCCATCCGCATCTCCGTCGAAGGCCTGTTCGTCCGGGGCGACCCCGAGCTCAACATCGCCCTCGAGCCGGGCGACGTCGTCAACGTCCCCGTCGACAAGACCGTCGCCCTCTACGTCTTCGGGCAGGTCCGGAACCCGGGGGCGCTCCAGGTCCGGCGGTCGAGCCTGCCGACCCTGACCCAGGCCATCGCCCAGGCCGGCGGATTCACCGACCGGGCCAACAGGAAGAGGGTCCAAATCCGCAGGAAGGACGCCTCGGGCCGGGAGCTCGAGATCACGGTCAACGTCCGCAGCATCCTCAAGGGCAAGAGGAAGGACGTCCCCCTGCAGGTCAACGACACGGTCCACGTTCCGGAGAGCCTCCTCTAGGCCGGGCGTCGAGGGAGAACAGCCATGAAGGGATTCGCCGATCAGACGGGCAGGAAGGAGGTCGACCTCCTCGAATACGGGCGGGTCGTCCTCAAGCGCAAGTGGGTCCTGGCGACCTTCGCCGCCGTCCTCGTCGCGCTGGCGGCCGTCGTCTCGTTCACGAAGACGCCGCTCTACCGGGCCACGGCCACCCTGCTCATCGACGAGCCGGGCGCGAGCATGCTCAACATCCAGGACGTCCTCAACGCCGGCGCCTATTACCGCAGCGACTACATGGGGACCTACTTCAACACCCAGCTCCGCCTCCTCACCAGCCGGTCGCTGGCCGAGCGCGTGGCCAAGAAGCTCAACCTCGGGGCCCGGCCCGAGCTCCGGACGGGCCCGGCGGCGCCGGACCCGGCCTACGCCGGCCAGGCCTTCGCCATCCTGGGGGGGCTGAGCATCGCCCCCATCCCCGAGACGCGCCTCGTCTACGTCAGCTACATCTCGCCGCACGCGGCCCTCTCCGCCGATATCGTCAACGCCCTGGTCGAGGAGTTCGTCAGCTTCTCGGTCGAGACGCGCTACGAGGCGACCAAGCAGACCTCGGAGTTCCTGAGCGAGCAGGTGGCCGTCCTCCGCGACGATCTCAAGCGCAAGGAGGAGGACCTCCAGAAGTACGGGCAGGAGAAGAACCTCCTCTATCTCAGCGACAACGAGAGCACGGTCGTCAACAAGTTCGCCGACGTCAACACGGCCCTGACCACGGCCCAGATCGAGCGCTACGCCAAGGAGTCCGCCTACCGCGAGCTCAGGAGCCTCAGCGTCGACGCCCTGCCCGAGTCCGTCAGCAACCCGACCATCCAGGCCCTGCGGACGACCTACACCCAGGTCAAGTCCGACTACGACGAGAAGAGCCGCATCTACCGGCCCGAGTACCCGGAGATGGTCCAGCTCAAGGCCCGGCTCGACGCCACTCGCAACACGCTCCAGGAGGAGATCCGCAAGGCCGTCGACTCCGCCGAGTCCGACTACCGGGCCGCCCTCAAGAAGGAGAACTCGCTCCGGGGGCTGCTCGACGAGCAGCGGGGCGACGTCACCCGGATGAACAGGAACGCCATCTTCTACCACACGCTGCGGACCGAGGTCGAGAACATGCGGACCCTTCTCAGCACCCTGGTGGCCAAGCAGAACGAGATCCAGGTCTCGAGCCAGCTCGGCGGCCTGAGGACAAGCAACATCAAGGTCGTCGACCGGGCCCTCGAGCCCCGGGCCCCGTTCACGCCGAACGTGCGGCGGAACCTGGCCATGGCCCTCGCCCTCGGGCTCTTCGGCGGGCTGGTCCTCGCCTTCTTTATCGAGTACGTCGACAACACCGTCAAGGGCCCCGAGGACGTCGAGAAGCTCGTCGGCCTGCCCTCGCTCGGGATCATCCCCTTCCTCTCGGCCGACGGCGGCCGGCGGAGGTCCGACCGCTACGGGTCCTACCGCTCCTACGGCACGGAGGCCGAAAAGCCCGGCGAGGCGCTCCCCGAGGTCCGGGAGATCGAGCTCGTCAACCACCTTTACCCGAAGTTCTCCATCGCCGAGGACTACCGCACGGTCCGGACCTCGATCCTCTTCTCCCACGCCGACTCGGCGCCGAAGACCATCGCCTTCACCAGCACGCTGCCCCAGGAGGGCAAGACGGCCACGATCTCCAACCTGGCCGTCTCCTTCGCCCAGCTCGAGGGCAAGGTCCTGCTCGTCGACGCCGACCTGCGCAAGCCGCGCCTGCACAAGGTCTTCAACCTGAGGAACATCAACGGCCTGAGCAGCTACCTCGCCGGCAAGAGCTCCTTCGACGAGGTCGTCCAGAAAACGAGCATCGACAGGATCTGGACGATCCCGAGCGGGCCGCACCCCCCCAACCCGGCCGAGCTGCTGAACTCGAAGAGGATGATGGAGCTCCTGGCCCGGGCCAAGGACGAGTTCAGCGTCATCCTCCTCGACACCCCGCCGGTCCTGGCCGTCATCGACCCGGTCATCGTCAGCTCGATCGCCGACTCGACGGTCTTCGTCGTCCGGGCCGGCAAGACGGCCCGCCGGCCGCTCGTCCGGGCCATCGAGGAGATCCGCAGGTCCAAGGCCGACATCATCGGCGTCGTCTTCAACGAGGTCCGCATCGGCCGGCAGGGGATAGGCACGCCCTTCTACCACTATTACCAGTACGAGTACGAGGCGAACGAGCCCGGCCGGCCGGGCGGGCGCGGTCCGGACGCGGCCGGGCCCAAGGGAAAGGCGTGATGAGACAGACGCTCGAGTACGGGCTCCTGGCGCTGCTCCTCTGGAGCCCGCTCCCCGCCGCGTCGGTCGAGGAGTGGTCGATCTTCGTCGTCGAGCTGGCCGCGGCCGTGCTGGCCGCCGCCTACGTCCTGCTCGAGCCGAAGCCCGCGGTCAACCCCCGGCTCGCGCCCGTGCTGCGGAAGATGACCCCGATCGCGGCCGCCTTCTTCGGCTACCTCGGCCTCCAGGTCCTGCCGCTTCCGGCCGGCCTCGTCCGGCTCGTCTCGCCCGGGAGCTTCGAGCTCCGCCGGCTCTACACCCCGGGTTTCGACGGCACCGGGTTCATCAGCCTGTCGATCGCCCCGTCGGCGACCGTCCGCGAGGGCCTCTTCCTGGCCGCGCTCTTCATCCTGGGCTTCCTCGTCGTGAAGACGGTCGTGCGCGGCCGCCAGATCCGGACGATGCTCGCCGTCCTCGTCGCCTCGGGCGCCTTCCAGGCCCTGTACGGCCTCTTCGAGCTCAGCCGCGAGCATCCGCGCATCCTGTTCTACGAGAAGGTGTTCAGCCTCGGGTCGGTCACCGGGACCTTCGTCAACCGCAACCACCTCTCCGGCTACCTGGAGATGCTCGTCCCCCTGGCCCTCGGCCTGGCCATCGCCCGGATGAACATGTTGGCCTTCGGGGTCAGCGGCTTCCGGGAGAAGGTCCTGCTCTGGACGTCCAAGGGGGTCCTGGGCAACATCCTCCTGTTCGCCGCCGCGGCCGTCATGTCCCTGGCCGTCGTCCTCTCGAACTCGCGGTCGGGGCTGGTCGTGCTCGGGTTCACCGTCTTCCTCTTCCTCGGCCTCACGGTCGCCTCCCACAGCCGGACGGGCTACCGCCAGCCCTGGGTCGGGCGGTCCATCCGCGTCACGTTCCTGGCCGTCACGGCCCTGGCGGTCTACGCCGGCGTCGGCTCGACCATCGAGCGCTTCGCCCTCGACGACCTCCTCCACGAGGACCGGCCGCTCTACTGGGCCAACACGGCCGACATCGTCGGGGATTTCCCGCTCTTCGGCACCGGCCTGGGCACGTTCGCAGCGGCCTACAACGCCTACGAGACGCGGGGGGGCGACGGGATGGAGCTGCGCCACGCCCACAACGACTACCTCGAATACGTCGCCGAGCTCGGCGTCCTCGGCGCGGCGCTGCTCTTCGGGGCCGTCGCCTACCTCGCCGTCCAGGCCTACCTCGCCTGGCGGAAGCGGCGGCACGCCCACGCCCGGGCCCTGGCCCTGGGGGGCCTCGTCTCGCTCGCCGGGATGGCGGTCCACGCCGTCACCGACTTCAACCTGCACGTCCCGGCCAACATGGTCCTGTTCGCCGTCGTGCTGGCCCTGACCCCGGTCATGGCCTACTACAGGAAAAGCTGAGGCGCCCCGTGAAGAAGAAGATCCCGATCCTGGCCGGACTGGCCCTCCTCGTCCTCCTCCAGGCCGCCGTCGCCTGGAACGCCCGGCTCTGGTGGCGGGCCAAGGCGGTCGCCGCCGGGCCTGAGGAGAAGGTCCGCGTCCTGCGCCGGGCCGCCGCGGTCTTTCCCTGGAACGACGCCGTCCACTACGAGCTCGGCCGGGCCTTTTTCGACCGCGGGGCGGAGGCCCTGGCCGACCCCGCGGCGCGGGACGCCGATTTCGTCCTGTCCGTCGGCGCCTTCGTCCGCTCGCTCGAGCTCAACCCCTGCTCTCCCGCGGCCCACTTCCATCTCGCCCAGACCCTCCTCTACATGAGCTTCCTCTCGCTCCCCGCTCCGCACGCCTTTTTCGAGGAATACAAGAAGGCGGCCCGGCTGACCGGCCACAACAGCCAGATCTACTTCGAGGTGGGTTTGGTCCTTCTCGGCCGCTGGCCGGCGCTCGAGCCGGGGGAGAGGGATTTCACCGCCGACGTCCTGAAGAAGGCCCTGTCCGGGAGGGACGAAGACCGCCTCCTCGACGTGCTCGAGGCCTGGAGCCTCGACGTCCGGGACTACGCCCTGGTCGACCGGGTCCTGCCCGAGGAGGCCGGGGCGCTGAGGACCTACGCCCGATTTCTAGGGGAGAGGGGCCTGTCCCTCGAAGCGCGCCACGCGGCCCTGGCCAGGGCCGAGGGCCTCGATTACCTGCGGGCCGGGAACGAGATCGACCTGGGCCGGCGCGACGCCGACGCGTTCAGGACGGCCGAGGCCGCGGTCCGCTTTGCCGCCGCCCTCGACGCGCTCGACGGCATCCGGCTCTACCAGACGCTCGCGGGCACGGGGTCGCCGCCGCCCGCGGAGCTCGAAAAGGCCCGCCGGACGGCCCGTCGCCTGCTGGCCATGAGCCGCATCGAGGAGACGCGCTCGCTGGCCGACGAGGACGGGGCCCTCGCCGCCTTCCTCGAGCTCGAGGACGACGCCGCGGCCCTGGGAGAGCTCGAGACCTTCATCAAGGAGAGGGGCCTGTTCGCCGAAGGCCCGTCGGCCGCGTCGCCGGTCAAGGACCTCCGCCTGCTCGCTTTCCGGACGGCCCTCGACTTCAAGCTGAACCGCTACCGCGACATCGTCAGGGTCGGCGACCTCATCGCCTCGAGCTCCCTCGTCATCGCCCCGGCGGGCCGGCCCGATTACGCCCGCGTGCTCGGGCTGGTCGGGGAATCCCACCTCAAGCTGGACAACGTCTACGAAGCCGAGAAGTTCCTGCAAATGGCCCTGGAGGCCGCGCCGGAGAGCCTCGACATCCTCCTGGCCGTCGAGCGGTGCTATGCCCGCGTCAACGACGAGGCCGGGTCCGCCGTGGCCAGGCGGGCTATCGACCGCCTGACCAGCCCGGTGAGCGTCGACCTCGGCGGGCGGCTCCTCCCGAGGGGCGGCACTTTCGAGTCCGGCCTGGTCACGGACGGCCGGCCGAGGACGATCCGCCTCGCTTTTTCGCCCGTCCCGGCGGGCGGACGGCCGCTCCTGTCCGTTTTCGC
>CAZFBC010000004.1:18262-34518 GCA_964517245.1 uncultured Eubacteriales bacterium
CGGCTAGGAGGATGTCCATGAGGCGAGGTGTCAAGGTCTTTGTCTCGTGGGGGTCGGCGCTCGCGCTGATCCTCATGGCGCTCCCTGCCGCTTTGAGTTCCCAGGAGGCCCCTAAGGGCGATCTGGCCGGGTTCGTCTTCGCGCAGGACGGCTCGATCCCCGTCGCGGGGGCGATCGTCGTGCTCAGGAACCTGACCACGGGGGCCGTCACCGAGGCGCATCGGACGGACGCCCGCGGCGCGTTCGAGGTCCGGGGCCTGGCCTCGGGTCTCTACGCCCTCGGCGTGACGTCCGACAAGGGCAGCTTCAACTCCCAGGATTTCTTCGGCGTCTCGCCCGACAGGACGGCCCGGATCTCGGTCGCTCTCGACCCCTACGACGCCGAGACGGCCGCGGCCGCCGCCGCGATCATCAAGGAACAGCGCGACAAGGGGGAGGTCTTCATCGGCAAGGTCGTCAGGTACCATCCCGAGACCCGGGAGGCCGAGGTCCTCGTCGAGGTCGGCCTGATCCAGTCCGAGGACCGCATCCACATCAAGGGCCAGGTCACGGATTTCTACCAGGACATGAAGCGCCTGGCGGCCTACGGGGCGAGGGCCAAGCGCGTCCTTTCCGGCCATACCGCCCGGCTCCATACCGCCAAGAGCTGCGAGCCGGGTGACTTCGTCTACATCGTCTGCAAGCGCGGCATCCCGCCCTTTTTCCTCGCTCCCCTCGGCGTCGCCGCGATCGTGGCCGGCGCGACGCCCCTCTCCGCGATCTACGAGGACGAGCCCGTTTCTCCTTACAAGATCAAGTAGCCGCCTTTTTTCCCGGGCGGCCGCGAAATCCAGGCGAGATCCCCCTTTGAGCGACAACCTTCCCGGCCGTCTTTTCGTCCTCTGCGCCCGGCCGGACCGGGCGGCGGAGACGAAGGGGGAGCTCCTCCGATTCGCCGCCGGCGTCCGCGACTGGGACCGGACTATCGGGGCGGCCGGCGCCGAAGGCCTCCTCCCCCTGCTCTATTGGAGCCTCCGTGACGATCCCGGCGCCGTGCCCGCCGCGGCCCTGGAGAGGCTGCGGGCGGCGTTCCTGCGGAACCTGGCCCGCAACACCCAGGCCTACCGGGAACTCGAGCCCGTCCTCGCGGCGGTCCGCAGGACCGGCCTCCGGGCCGCCCTGACGAAGGGCGCGCGGCTGGCCCTCGACGTCTATCCCGACATCGCCCTCCGCCCCTTCTGGGACGTCGACCTCATCGTCCACCCCGCCGACTGGCCCGGGCTGAAGCGCCTCCTCGCCGGCCTCGGCTTCGCCGAGGCGTCCGGGGCCGCCCCGGGAGCCGACGGCGCGGCGGGCCCGGCCCTCGACTGGACCTACTCGCCGTATTTCCGAAAGGGCCCGCTCTTCCTGGAATGCCACGCCAACCCCCTGGGGCTCCATTTCCCCAACCTCAACGAGGAGGGGTTCTGGTCGTCGGCCGGGCGGCTGAAGATCCGGGGGACGGAGGCGATGGTCCTGCCGGCCGAGAACGAGCTGTGCTACCTCTGCGTCCACGCCCAACAGCATTCCTATCAGCGGCTCGTCTGGCTCGCCGACATCGCCCGGCTGGCCGGGCGGCCCGGGCTCGATTGGGGCTGGGTCGCGCGCATCGCCCGCGAGGAGCGGATCAAAGGGCCGGTCTTTTACGGCCTCCGTCTCGCCGGCGCGATGTGGCCCGGCTCGGTCCCGGCCGGTGCCCTCGACGGCCTCCGGCCCGGGCCGCTCGAAGAAGCCGGGCTGAGGCTGCTCTGGCCCGAGCGCGCGACGGCGTCCCGCGCGCCGGCCCCGGCCTGGCCCTACTACATGCCCTCCATCTTCTCGCTCTGGGAGCGCCGGGACCCGCTCCTGGCCGCCCGGACCCTGCGGCAGATCTTCTTCCCGCCCCGGGCCTGGCTCGCCGCGACGGCCGGCGTCGCGGCGGATTCCCCCGGCCTCTGCGGGCGATACCTCGAACGTCTCCTGCGGCCGGCCGTCACCGCGGCCCGGCGGCTGATGGGTACGGGATGAGCGCGACGCCGGCCATCCTGGTCGAGGGGCTGGTCAAGAGGTATCCCGTCTTCCGGGGCTTCCGGGATCTTCTCCTCAGGCCTTTCGACCGGCGCCGGGTGACCGCTCTCGACGGGCTCGATCTCGAGGTCGGCCGCGGCCGCGTCTTCTGCCTGCTCGGGCCGAACGGCGCGGGGAAGACGACGCTGGTCAAGGTCCTGGCGACGCTCGTCCTCCCGGACGGCGGCCGGGCCCTCGTCGACGGCCGCGACGTCGCCCGCGAGCCCGCGGCGGCCAAGCGGGCCGTCGGCTTCGCCGTGAGCGACGAGCGCAGCTTCTACTGGCGCCTGACCGGCCGGGAGAACCTCGAGTTCTTCGCCGCTCTCCACGGGCTCCGCGGGGCGGAGCGCGACCGCAGGGTCGCCGAGGTCCTGGGCGTCGCCGGGCTCGACGCGGCGGCCGGCCTGCGCTTCAACGCCTACTCGACCGGCATGCGTCAGATGCTGGCCTTCGCCCGGGCCCTGCTCGCCGACGCCGCCGTCCTCCTCGTCGACGAGCCGACGCGGTCGCTCGACCCGCAGGCCGCCGACCGGGTCCGCGCGTTCCTCCGCGGGGAGATGGCCGGGAGGCGGGGCAAGACCGTGCTCTGGGCGACCCACGACCTCGGCGAGGCCGCCGACTGCGCCGACGACATCGCGGTCATCGGCCGGGGCCGCGTCCGCCTTCTCGGACCGGCCGCCGACCTGGCCGCCGGCGGCCGGGACTCCCTCCGGCGGGCCTACGAACAGGCCGTCGGGGGACCGGAGGGGCCGCCGTGAGCCGGCGGGCCCGGCGGGCGGGGGACCTCGCCGCCGTCCTCGCCGCGTTCCTCCGCAGGGACCTCCGGGAGGCCCTGACCTACAAGTTCTCGTTCGTCACCTCCTTCGTCGCGGTCGTCCTGTCCACGGCGACGTTCTACTTCGTCGCCAAGCTCGTGCCGGGGGACGCGCCGTCGCTCGGGCCCTTCGGCGGCGACTACTTCTCGTTCGCCGTCGTCGGCGTCGCCTTCGCCAGCCTGCTCGGCGTCTTCCAGGGGGGCGTCGCCGCGGTGGTCCGCAACGCGCAGCTGGCCGGGACGCTCGAGGCCCTGCTCGTGACCCCGGTCTCCCTCCCGGCCATCCTCTTCGGCTCGTCGCTCTATTCGCTCGCCTTCCAGCTCTTCCGCACGGCGCTCCACCTCGGCGTGGCCTGGGCCTTCTTCGGCCTGGCCCTCGGCCGGGTCAACGGGCCGGGCGTCCTCGCGGTCGGCGCCCTGACAGTCCTCTGCTTCCTCAGCGTCGGCATCCTGTCGGCGAGCTTCATCCTGGTCTACAAGACGGGCAATCCCTTCGGCTGGATCCTCGGCACGCTCTCCGGCCTCCTCGGCGGCGTCGTCTTCCCCGTGGCCCTGCTGCCGCCGTGGATCCGCTGGGCCTCCTCGCTCCTGCCCCTCACGTACGCGCTCGACGGCATGAGGAAGAGCCTGCTCTCGTCGGCCGGCTTCGCCGGGATCCTGCCGGACGTCGCCGCCCTGGCGGCGTTCGACGCCGTCCTCCTGCCGCTGAGCCTCGTCGCGTTCCGCCTGGCCGTGCGCAAGGCCAAGAGGGACGGGACGCTCGCCCACTACTGATTTTCTCCCGCGCCGGTTTTCCGGGGGACCCATATCTGCTAACATAAGGGGGGACGCCGAAACGCCATGAGAAGAACAGCCCTCGCCCTGGCCGCGATCGCGGCCGCCCTGGCCTCCGGCGCGGCCCGCGCCGAGGTCCCGGCCGAGGTCCGGGCCCGGGCGGCCGGGGTCTTCGCCGCCCTGGACAGGATCGAGGCCGAGCGGGCCCGGCCGGTCCGGGCCGTCGCCACCGCGCCCCTGCCGTCGCCCGGGTCGCGCCGCCTGACCTTCAGCGAGGCCGAGCTCAACGCCTACCTCGCCTGCCGGGTCGACGAGGAGATGGGGCCCTACGTCCGATCGGCGGAGCTGAAGCTCCTCGCCGGCAACAAGATCGAGGGGCGCGTCGCCGTCGACCTCGGCAAGCCGGAGGCGTCGGGCGCTCTGCCCCGGAAGCACGACCTGCTCTTCGCCGCCCGCTTCGAGTCCCGGGACGGCCGGATCAGGATCGACATGGACAAGCTGTTCCTCGGCACGCAGCCGGTCGCCCCGGCCTTCGTCGACGTCCTCATCGGCGCCGTCGCGCGCCTGCAGGGCGTCGAGCCGATGAGCCTCGAGGACTGGTACGACCTGCCGCCCGGGGTCCTGGGCCTCGAGACGCGGCCGGGCCGGGTCGTCGTCATTTATTGAACGCACGGGAGAGGGAGGAGACGGAGCGATGATCCGCGTCATCAGCGGCGCCTACAAGGGCCGCCGCCTCAAGCTTGTCCCCAGCGACTCGGTGCGGCCGATGCAGGACAAGGTCAAGGGCGCCCTGTTCAGCATCGTCCGGGAACGGGTCAAGGGCGCGGTCTGCCTGGACGGCTTCTCCGGGACCGGCTCGGTCGGGCTCGAGGCCCTGAGCCGGGGCGCCGAGCGGTGCGTCTTCGTCGACGAGTTCTATCCGGCGGTCAAGGTCATCCGGGCCAACGTCGCCAAGTGCGAGGCCGACGACCGGGCGGTCGTCCTCCACCGGGAGTTCAACCGGGCCGTCATCGACCTGGCCAAGCAGGGCGTTCGCTTCGACCTCGTCTTCCTCGACCCGCCCTACCGGCTCCTCGAGGAGAGGAACCCGCTCAGGGTCCTGCGCAAGAGGGGCGTCGTCAAGCCCGGCGGCCTCATCGTCCTCCGCCACCACTACAAGACCGCGCCGAAGCTCGGCGACTTCAAGCTGGTCCGCCGGGTCGAGCTGGGGGACGACGTCCTGGCGATGTTCACGGCGGAGGCGGGGGAGGCGGAGACACCATGACGAAGTTCCTGCGCAAGGCGGACCCCTTCTGGAAGGACACGCCGCTCGTCGACGAGCGCGAGATCTTCACCGAGCTGGCCGACAAGTCGGGAAGCACCCTCTTTCTCGGCCGCTACTCCCTCAGCGAGGTCCTGGCCGTCCTCGACAAGAAGGGCTTCCTCCGGGAGGCCCGCAAGCGCTTCCTCTGGCCGCTGGCCTTCGATCTCGACTCCTCCGAATACCCCATGCAGAGGTTCCAGATCTTCCTGCGCGAGCCGGAGCCGGAGAACCTCATCGTCGACGTCAAGCTCAAGGAATGCGAGTTCGGGCCCAAGGCGACGGCCAACGGCCTGCCGGCCCTGCCGCCGCTCAAGGCCCTGGCCTTCGAGTGGCTGACCCTGCAGAACCCGCTCGGCAAGCCCGGCGAGCCGTTCCACCCCCTGCCCGGCCAGTGCCGCCCCGGCCTGAGCATGAGGAAGAAGATCATGGACCTCTTCCTCTACATCGGGCGGCTGACGCGCAAGGACTGCCTCCTGGCCTTCCCGGCCTACTTCCACAACGCCGTCCTCTTCTCGCGCTACTTCCACTTCTGGAACCCGGCCAAGGAGGCCGAGGTCCTGGCCGTCCGCCGGGCCTTCAGCCACATGCCGTTCCGCCAGCTGGCCTGGGTCGTCCACCTCAACTGCCTGAGGCGGGAGGACGGCTCGGTCTACGAATGGGCGGCCGAGGAGCAGCTCAATCCCCTGACCCGCCCGGTCAAGGAGTATTTCGACTCGCGCAAGTACAGGGAGGCCGTGAAAGCCGGCTCGAAGGGCCTCGTTTTCTCCGTCGATCGGGCCGATTTCGAGAGGAAATCCGCCGGGATCCCCTCGCTTTGCGGCGGGGCCTAGAATCTGCTATAATACCGCGCTCAAGGAGATCGTTCCATGAAGAAAGACGTCCATCCCGAATACCAGGAATGCGTCGTGACCTGCGCCTGCGGCAGCACGTTCAAGACCCGCTCCACGAAGAAAGAGATCCGGGTGGAGATCTGCTCCCAGTGCCATCCCTTCTTCACCGGCAAGCAGAAGTTCATCGACAGCGCCGGCCGCGTCGAGAAGTTCAAGAAGAAATACGGCGACATGAAGGACCTCAAGTCCACCAAGAGCATCAAGAGCCTCGCGAAGACCAAAAAATCGTCTCGATGATCCATGAACTGCGGGCGATCGATGAGTCGTACCGCCGGCTGACCGAGGCCCTCTCCGACCCCGCCATCTCGTCCAATCCCCAGAGGATCCGCGACCTGGCCAAGGAGCGGGCCGAGATCGAGCCCGTCTTCCGCAAGTACGAGGAGTACAAGCGGGTCCGCAAGGACCTCGAGGAGGCCCGCCACATCCTGGCCGACCCCCGGTCGGAGCCGGACCTCCGCCGCATGGCCGAGGCCGAGGCCGAGGAGCTCGCGGCCCGGGAGGACGCCCTGGCCGGCGAGCTCCGGACCATGCTCCTGCCCAAGGACCCCAACGACGGGCGGGACGTCATCCTCGAGATCCGGGCCGGGGCGGGAGGCGACGAGGCGTCGCTGTTCGCCCAGGACCTTTTCCGGATGTACGCCCGCTTCGCCGAGAAGAAGGGCTGGAAGCTCGAGGTCGTCGACACGAGCTTCTCCCCGGTGGGGGGCCTCAAGGAGGCCATCGGCGAGATCCGCGGCCGGAACGCCTACGCGATCCTCAAGTTCGAGAGCGGCGTCCACCGCGTCCAGCGCGTGCCCCGGACCGAGGCCTCCGGCCGCATCCACACGTCGACCGCCACCGTGGCCGTCCTGCCCGAGGCCGAGGAGATCGACCTCAGGATCGACCCCAAGGACATCAAGGTCGAGGCCTTCGGCTCGTCGGGCCCGGGCGGACAGAGCGTCAACCGAAACTACACGGCCATCCGCATCACCCACAAGCCCTCCGGGCTCGTCGTGTCCTGCCAGGACGAGAAGTCCCAGCACCGGAACAAGGAGAAGGCCCTGCGGGTCCTGCGCTCCCGGCTGATGGACATCGCCCAGAGGGAACAGCAGAGCAAGATCGCCGACCACCGGCGCTCCCAGGTCGGGACGGGGGAGCGGAGCGAGAAGATCCGGACCTACAACTTCCCCCAGTCCCGGATCACCGACCACCGGCTGAACGAGAGCTTCCACAACATCGAGAGCATCCTCGACGGCGACCTCGACGAGATGCTGGACAAGCTCGTCCGCCGCGCCCAGGCCCTGGCCCTGGGCGAGGGCGGGAGCGGGTCCGGGGGGGCCAAGGGCGTTGGCGCCTGACAGGACGCTCGGCGGGCTTTGCCGGGACGGGGTCACGCTCCTGGGGGACCGGCCGGAGGGCGCCCTCGAAGCGAAGGTCCTGCTGCTCAAGGCGGCCGGCGTCACCGAGGAGCGCCTCCTCGCGGCCCCCGACAGCCCCTGTTCGCAGGCGGTCGAGGCGCGCTTCCGGCGGCTCGTCGGCAGGCGCCTCGACGGCGTGCCCCTGGCCCACCTCACCGGGACGAAGGAGTTCTGGTCCATCCCGTTCGAGGTGACGCCGTCGGTGCTGGTGCCCCGGCCCGAGACCGAGGGGGTCGTCGAGAAGGTCCTCGAGCTCTCGACGCGCGAAAGCGAATCCATCCTCGACGTCGGGACGGGCAGCGGCTGCATCGCCGTGGCCCTGTCCAAGGAGCTGCCGCGGGCCCAGGTCCGGGCCGTCGACATCTCCGAGAGGGCCCTGCGCGTCGCCGAGAGGAACGCCGCCCGGCACGGGGCGAGGCACGTCCGGTTCCACCGCAGCGACATGTTCTCGGCCTTCCGCGGCACGGGCGCGAAGTTCGATTTCATCGTCTCCAACCCACCCTACATCGCGCGGGGCGAGTGGGGCGGGCTGCCGGCCGAGGTCCGCGACTTCGAGCCGCGCCGGGCCCTGCTCGCGGGGGCGTCCGGGCTGGAGGCGATCGAGCGGCTGGTGCGCCGGGCCGGGACCTATCTCCGGCCGGGCGGCTACCTCGTCTTCGAGATCGGCGACGGGCAGCGGGACCGGGTGCTGGCGCTTTTCGGCCGGCGCTGGACCGAGATCGAGACGTCCTGGGACCTGGCCGGCAAGCCCCGGGTCATCACGGCCCGCCGGGCCTGAGCGGATAAGCGATCGGATCTCGTCAAGCGTTAGGAGAGTGTCATGTCACAGAAAATGCGCGTCAGGCCGACCAAGCCGGTCACCATCATGGCCCTGGTGGCCGCCGCGGCCATGGGCGTCTTCGGGCTGTTCTTCATGGGCGCCCTGATCAGTGAGGGCGCGGGGATCGGCGCCGGGTTCATGGTCCTGTGGTTCTTCGTGCTCGGCGTCATCATCGTCTACTACATTTACAACCTCAAGAGCAAGACGGGCGTCATCGAGATCGACACCGAGAACGGGGCTCCGGGGGCCGAATCCGGGGCCGACTTCGAGACCAAGATCCGGAAGCTCGAAAGGCTCAGGCAGGACGGCCTCCTCACCGACGAGGAGTACCGGACCAAGAAATCCGAGATCCTGTCCGAGAAGTGGTAGGGGCGGGGCCCGTGAGAACGACCGCCCTCGTCCTGCTGGCGGCGGGCCTCGCGGCCATTCTGGCCCTGCCCGTCGCGGGCGCCATACCTCAGAAAGCGCCGGAGACCGCGGCCCCCGAGATCGCGGAGGCCTGCCGGAAGGACCTGGCCGCCCGGCTCAAGGTCGATCCGGCCCTCGTCGGGCTCAAGAGCGTCTCGGAGACCGTCTGGCCGGACGCCGCCCTGGGATTGCGGCGGCCCGGCGAGACGACGGCCCAGGTCCGGACGCCCGGGTACAGCCTGGTCTTCGCGGTGGAGCCGCGGGACAGGGAGTATCTCTACACCGCGGGCGGCAAGTCCTTCCGCTACGGCGGCCCGCTCGCGATCTGGGCGCATTCGGTCCTCACGGTCGAAGGCGGTGAGCGCGACCCGAACTTCAACGGGCGCCTGGTGCAGCTCTCGCTCGTCGGCACGAACCGCGAGGTCCTGCTCGAAGGGGTGTGCGATTTCTACCCGCAGCCGGACGGGTCGCTCTTCGCCAAGCGCCGCACGTCGCGCTCCGGCCACGAGCTCCTGTACGCCGCCCCGGGCACGACCGGCGGCGCGGCCCGCGCCGTCGCCGCCGCGTTCGACTTCACGGACGCCGTCACGAGCGTCGACGGGAAGAGGGGAGCGGCCGTCGCCCGGACCGGGCCGGAGCTCGCCTGGGAGCTCGTCGTCGTCCCCCTCGCCCCCGCCGCCTCCTCCGGACCGCGGCGCGTCGCCCTGCCCGAGGGGCTGAGGCCCGAGCGGCTGCGCTGGCGCCGCGACGGCGACCCCGACGACCTCTCCGCGGGACAGGGCCATCCCCTGGTCCTCATCGGGAAGCTCGAGGGCAAGCCCGCCCGGTTCGGTCTCGCGGACCTCGACGGCGAGCCCCGCTGGGAGACGCTCCCCGCCTACGTCGCCTCGGAGGAGTGGGATTTCGTGCTCAGCAAGAGCCACTCCCTGGGCGTCGGCGAGATCGAGGCGGACGGCAAGCCGGCCGTCCGGGTGGAGTACGTCTGGTGGAACCGCGGCCCCGAGGAGATCGCGACCATCCCGGACCTGAAGCTCGAGAGCTACCAATGGGCCGGCCGCCGCGATCACCTCTTCATCACCGGTCACCGCGAAGACGGCCGCGCGGCCTTCCTCGTCGACCTCGACACCGGCGAGGTGCTGACCGCCGTCACCGGGGCGCGTTATCCGGTCAAGCTGTTCGCCGTGCCGCCCTACGACTGGCTGCGGATCGGAAGCGTCAAGCGGCAGGCTCCCTGACGTTGCCGTCGGCGTCGATGACCACGACCTCCTTGTAGCCGAGCTCGCGGATCCTGGGCTCGATCTGGGCCCGGTCGCCGACGACGACCCAGACCGCGGCGTCCGGACGGACGGTCTTCTTGGCCGCCTTGGCCAGGTCGTCCATCGTCAGGCCCTGGACCCGGGCCGAGTATTTCTGGAAGTAGTCGTCGGGCAGGCCGTAGCGGACGATCTCGCCGAGCGACGCCTGCACCGCGGCCATGGTCTCCCACCGGCCCGGCAGGCCCAGGACCTTGTTGGTCTTGGTGTTGGTGAACTCGTCCCGGGTGATGGGCTTGGGGCCGAGGATGCCCTCGAGCTCGCCGCGGATCTCGACCATCGTCTCCTTGGTCTTGTCGGCCTGGACCGGGGCGTAGACGAGGAAGGGGCGCTGGCCCCGGGCCCCGAGGAGCAGGGACGCGGCGCCGTAGCTCCAGTGCTTGTCCTCGCGGATGTTGAGGTTGATGCGGGAGACGAAGTCGCCGCCGAGGATGTCGTTCATGGTCTCGATGGCGATGGCGTCGGGGTCGGCCGAAGGCGGGGCCGGGTGGCCGCAGAAGACGACCGACTGGGCCGCGCCGGGCTTGTCGATGATGTAGACCACCGACCTGGCCTCGACCGGGACGGTCGCGATCCTCTTGGCCGGGACCGCGCCCTTCGGCCAGGCCCGGAAGAGCTTCTCGACCTTGGGCCTGATCTCGGCGAGCGTCGTGTCGCCGACGACGACGAGCGTGGCGTTGCCGGGCTTGAACCAGGTCTTGTGGAACTTGACCAGGTCGTCCCGGGTCAGCCGGGCCACCGAGGCCTCGGTGCCCGAACCCGTGAACGGGACGGCGTAGGGGTGCCCGGCGCCGTAGATGAGCGCGGGCAGGACCCGGAGACCCATGTAGATGGGCGAGTCCTTCTCCTGGGCGATCTGGGCCAGCTGGATCTTCCGCAGCCGCTCGAAGTCGGCCTCGGGGAAGGCCGGGTCGAGGACGACGTCGGCGAAGACGTCGAGGGCCGGATCGAGCTTGTCCTTGAGGGCCGACAGGGACACGACCGAGCTGTCCAGGTCCGAGCCGGACCCGAGCGAGGCGCCCAGGTTGGCCAGCTCCTCGCTGATCTGCAGGGCGGACCGCTTGGTCGTCCCCTCGTCGAGCATGGCCATGGCCAAGCTGGCCGTGCCGGGGATGCCCGCGGCGTCGGCGGCGAAGCCGGCGTCGAGGAGCAGGGCGAAGTTGATGGCGGGGACGGCGTGACGCTCGGCCAGGACGATCTTCAGGCCGTTGGGCAGGGTCGCTCTCTGGACGGCCGGGAACTTGACCTCGGGGGCGGCCCCGACGGCGGGCATCGTCTTACGGTCGGCGCCCTCCTTGGCCGGCGCGAAGGCCGGATAGGGGTCGACCTCGAGGACGTAGACGCCGTCTGAGAGCCAACGGTTGGCGCTTTCCTTGAGGGCCTCGGGGGTGGCCGCTTCGACGCGCTCGAGCGTCTTTTTGTAGGCGTCCGGGGAGCCGCCGAGGACCTGGCTCTTGGCCAGGATGTCGGACTTGCCGCCGAACCCTCCGATCCTCTCGATGCCCCGGATGAACCGGGCCCGGTGCTGGGTCCTGACCCGCTCGACCTCCGCGGCCGTCGGGCCCTCGGCGAGGAGCTTGGCCAGCTCCTCGTTGACGGCCTTCTCGACCCGGGCCAGCTCGACCCCGGGCCGGGCGTCGGCCTGGATGGTGAAGACGCCGGCGATCTCCCGGGCGTCGACGAACGCGCTGACCGACGTGGCCAGCTGGTCGTCGTAGACGAGGCGCTTGTAGAGGCGCGAGGTCTTGCCGTCGGAGAGGATGGCGGCGACGAGGCCGAGCTTGTCGGCGCAGCCCGTCCCCCAGCCGGGGACGTTCCAGACCTTGTAGAGGCGGGCCTGCGAGACGCGGTCCTCGACCTTCTGGCGGTGGGAGCCGGTCCGCTTGGCCACCCAGGCGGAGTGGCGGGCGATCGGGGGCGAGGGCGGGATGTCGCCGAAGTATCTCTTGACCTTTTCGAAGACCGCCTTGGCGTCGACGTCGCCGGCGACGGCGACGACGGCGTTGTTCGGCCCGTAGTAGGAGGAGAACCAGGCGTGGACGTCCTCGAGCGCCGCGGCGGAGAGGTCCTCGAGCGAGCCGATGACCGACCAGGAGTAGGGGTGGCCGGGCGGGAAGGTGCCCTTGATGATGAGCTCGTCGGCGACGCTGTAGGGCTCGTTCAGGTACTGGCGGAGCTCGTTCTGGACGACGCCGCGCTGCTCGTCGAGCTTGGCCTGGGTGACGGCGCCCTTGAGGTGGCCCATCCGGTCGGATTCCATCCACAGGACGAGGTCGAGGGCCGAGACGGGGACGTTCTCGAAGTAGTTGGTCCGGTCCTCGTTGGTCGTGCCGTTCATGTCGGTCGCGCCGGCCTTCTGCATCGGCTTGAAGTAGTCGTCGTCGTAGTTCTCGCTGCCGTTGAACATCAGGTGCTCGAAGAGGTGGGCGAAGCCGGTCTTGCCGGGGGCCTCGTTCTTCGAGCCGACGTGGTACCAGACGTTGAAGGCGACGATGGGCGCCTTGTGGTCCTCGTGGACGATCAGGACGAGCCCGTTGTCGAGGACGAACTTCTGGTAGGGGATGTCGACCTGGGCCGTCTCGGCCGCCCGGACGGGCGCGGCCAGGACGCCGAGGAGAATGGCCAGGGCCGCGACGGCGGCCGGGACGAGCGAAGGCTTGCGCATGGATGTCTCCTTATGCGGGGATGGGATCCGATTATACGCCAAGATGGAGGATACGGAAAACGGCCCGGAAGGGTTCACCGGAGAGGCTTCGGCGAAGGCGGCCGGCCTCCGGCCCGAGGCCGGACGTCCTCGAAGGGCGGCAGGAGCCGCGTCGACTCGAAGCGGATCTTCTCCCAGACGGCCAGGTCCATGCCGCAGAAGACGTCGACGACCTTGGGGTCGAACTGCTTTCCGGAGTTTCTCTCGAGCTCGCGCCGGGCCGTCCGGAAGTCGCGCGGCGCGCGGTAGGGGCGGTGGGAGGTGACGGCGTCGAGCGTGTCGGCCACGGCGAAGACGCGGGCCTCGAGGGGGATGGCCTCGCCCTTGAGGCCCTTGGGGTAGCCCGTGCCGTCGTACTTCTCGTGGTGGCAGAGGATGATGTTCCCGACCTCGCGGACGAGCTTGACGTCGCGCACCAGGCCGTAGCCGAGAGCGGGATGCCGGCGGATGATCTCCCACTCCCCGGGCGTGAGCGGGCCGGGCTTCTTCAGGATGGAATCGGGGATGGCCATCTTGCCCGCGTCGTGGAGGAGCGCGCCCTTGCGGATGCTGTCGAGGGCCAACGGGTCGCGGACGCCGCAGGCTTTGGCCAGGACGTGGCTGTAGCGGGCGACGGTCCTGGAATGGCCGTAGGTCTCGACGTCGCGCAGGTCGAGCGCGGCCATGAAGTTCTCGAGCGTCGTGTCGTACGCCTCCTCGAGCTCGCGGGACCGGCGGAGGTGCAAAACGAGGCTCTTCTTGAGCCGGCGGACCTCGGAGGCCTCGGAGGCGGCGGGCAGGCTCTTGCGGGCGTCCACGGCGATGCCGTGCCGGGACAAAAATGCGCAAAGTTCGGCCCGTTTTTTGTCATCTTCGACGACCAAAACGATCCCGGCTTCGCTCATCGCGTTCCCTTATACATTTTTTTTCTAAAGCGTTCAAGACAGGCCATTTCCATCTTGACAATCCGGATGACGAGCCATCATAATAGTCGGGCCAAGGTTAAGGAGCGGACATGGAAAACGATCCGAACATCTTCAGGAATTCCTCGCAGGTCATCCAGGAGATCGAAGACCAGCTCGAGCGCATCCTCCAGAAGAAATTCCGCGACGTCGACTCCGGCCTCGTCGAGCGCATCAACCGCGAAAAGGAAGAGGCCCGCAAGCGCAAGGAGGAGATCGAGCGCGACTTCGACAAGGAGAAAAGCGCGCTCGCCGACTACCGCGTCATGGTCCGCGAGTTCGAGGAGCAGCGGGCCGGCCTGCTCAACGAGGCCCGCGAGCGGTTCCAGAAGGTCCTCGCGTTCCAGGCCGAGATCGAGACCCTGGCCCGGTCCACGGTCGACGAGATCAAGCGGGTCAACGAGATCCAGGACCGCCTCGAGGTCCTGAGGACGAAGACCTCGGAGCGGGCCGCCTTCCTCAAGAACGACCTCAAGGAGCGCTTCGGCATCGTGGCCGAGGTCATGGAGGAGGAGCCCCAGCCCCTCGGCCTCGACCTCGACGAGGAGCTCGAGAAGCTGCGCAAGATCAAGGACCTCCTGGCCATCGAATCGGCCGCCGCCGGCCTCGGCCGCGCGGGCGGCGAGGCGGCCGAAGGCGAGGACCTGGCCCGGATGGACGCCGAGGCCGAAAAGTCCGGCCCGGACATCCTCCCCATCCCGGACCTCATCGCCGGCCCTGCGGCCGGGGAGCGTCCGGACGTGCCGGCCGCGAGCGAGCCCGAGACCGTCCCCGAGCCCATGCCCGAGCCCGTGACCGCCCGGGTCCCCGAGCCCGAAGGCGACCTCACCGAAGAGGAGGCCGCCGCCTGGATCGAGGCCCATCGCCGGACCGAGCCCTCCAACGGGAGCGGCGAGATCCACTACTTCCAGAAGGGCGATGTCGTCGTCGTCGACCCGGAGCGGATCCTGTTCGCGGTCGACCGGACCCTCGAAGAGGGCCAGCGCCTGTCCGCCAAGCTGGGCGGGACGGAGTCGCCGAAGGACCAGTTCTTCATCAAGCAGGAGCTCATCAACTGGCAGGAGGGCCTGCGGGCGCTCTTCCTCCGGATCGTCAAGATGTGCGAGAGGAGCTCCTGGTGCCTGCCCCGCCATACCGGGGAGATCGTCAGCACCCAGGTCCTCCGCCGCCTGCTCGAGCGGCTGAGCATGGAGAACTGGAGCAACCTCGAGGAGTTCGCGGCCTTTTCCGCCTCCGTGGCCGGGATCGGCGCCGCGTTCCGGGCCAGGACCGAGCCGCGGCTCGCCTATCTGCTGGCCCTCAAGAGCGAGCTCGAAGGGAAGTAGCCTCCGGCCCCCCCCGGCCGGCGCGGCGTCAGGAAAGGGCGTCCCTCCTCCGGAACTGGGAGAGGTAGGTCTCGAGCCCCTTGATGTTCTCGAAGCTCAGGTCCCTGAACTTCACCCCCGAATAGTAGAAGACCGGCTCGCCGGCGCCCTTCTCGGAATAGACGATCTCGCCCGTGACGGGCGTGGCCTTGTCCTCGATGACGACGATCGTCTCGAGCAGGGGGCCGGACGGCAGCGCCTGGTCGGAGACGACCCGCGCGCCCTCGAGGCTCATGTTGACGGTCTTGGCGACCTTGAACCCGCCCTCCTCCTTGAAGAGGAACTGCGTCGAGACGCTGTGCCGCTCGTACTTCCTCTTCTCCCGGAAATGGCGACCGGGGGCGGGCTCGCTCTCGGCCTTCCCCGCCTCCCCGTCCTCCCGCCAGACGTAGCTGCAGACGCGGTTCTTGCCGGGAGCGGCGTCGGCGGGCCCGCGGGGCTTGAGGTCGGGCCGGCGCTTGCCCTTGGCCTCGGCCATGGCCAGGTCCGCCTCGCCCGCCAGGCGCTTGAGGTCGGCCCGGGTCAAGGCGCCGGACTGTTCGCCCGCGTTCTCGGGGAAGACCGTGACGCCGAACGACATGGTCAGGTTGGAGCCCGGCTGGAACTCCTGGAGCTCGAAGTAGTGGTCCTCGACGTTCTTGCGGATGCGGTCGGTCAGCAGCGCGGCCTCCTCGACGGTCTTGACGCCCATGAGGAAGAAGAGGAACTCCTCGCCGCCGTAGCGGCAGATCAGGTCCTCCTCGCGGATGGAGAGCTTGAGCACGTGGGAGAGCTCGCGCAGGAGCCTGTTGCCGGCCTCGTGGCCGTTGCGGTCGTTGTAGGCCTTGAACCAGTCGACGTCGCCCATGACCAGGGCCATGGCGCCCTCCTCGCGGCGGCGCTTGCTCAGGGCGTTGACCTTCTGGAGGACCTTCTCGAAGAAAGGCTCGGGCCGCAGCAGCCCGGTCAGGGGGTCGTACTGGATGAGGTTGAGCTTGGCCATGGCGATGGCCATGTGCTCGGAGAGGCCGCGGAGGACCTGCTGGTCCTCCCGGGTGAAGCCCTCGGGAACGGGCCGGTCCGCGACCGTCTTGTTGGTGACCTCGAGGACGCCGATGACCTTTGACCCGTGCGTGATGGGCACCCCGAGCAGGCTCCTGGGCGGGCTCTTGAGGAAGGACGTGTACCGCTTGCTCAAGCGCCGGTCGACGGCCAGGTTGGCGACGCAGACGTCGTGGCCGTACCGGGCCACGGAGGCGGCGAAGTCCTGGGCCTCGAGCGGGGCGATGTGCTTGGAGAAGTCCGAGTGGGCCAGGAAGTCGTTGTCCCAGACGAGGGGCTTCAGGTAGCGGCCGGCGACGTCGTTCTCCTCCATGATATAGACGGAGACGCTCCCGGCCTGGACGATGTCCCGGATCTCGGGGACGATGTCGAGGAGGCTGCTGACGTCGTCGGCGCCGTAGATCCGGCGCAGGATGGAATCGA